>CAZKYN010000036.1:0-18211 GCA_964556675.1 uncultured Syntrophaceae bacterium | reverse complement strand
GCTCTTCCTCCTGGGTCTGATGCTCTGCATCGGCAGGCTCTACCAGGATGCCTGGATGCGCAGGAAAGATACCTAAAAGTTCAACCAGGGTTGAGACAGAAAGCCCCGAACCGTTCCGGTCCGGGGCTTTTTTACATATGAAATCCCAAAGAGAAATCTCGTCTCAGGGCGTTTTGAACTTGAACTCGTGGCATTTGTTGCAGGCGTTTTCCGAAGGCTTGTGGACGTGGTGGCAATCCTCGCAGACAAGCTGGTCGCCTGGATTGAGATGGGGCGAAGCATGCGGATTGGGGGTAACCTTGGCTGTGCGCTGGGCCAGCTTGGCTTGATCGCCGTGGCATTTCATGCAAGCCGCGGAAGGGACCGGTTTGGCGGGCGGGCTTTCCTGGTGGCAGCCGCTGCAGTCAACCCCCTTGCCCTTGTGCTTCTCGCCCAGGAGAGTCCCCTGTTCCTTCTGCGCGGCTGAAGAACCGGAAGCCGCCGCCCACCCCCATATCAGGACAGCACAGAGGATGATAAAAAAAATCGTATTTCTTTTCATATTTCCTCCCTGGGTTTCGACCTTTATAGAAAAATGTTTCCACAAAGAGCGGATTGAGTCAAAAATTTTCATCGATCCTGTAAGGTATCGAGCCTAACATCTTGACACAGAGGTATTAAGGGCGTATTGCAAATGAAAATTTTTTTCGAGGTGCTGCAAATGAAAATCCGGAAAGAAGGCGTTTCAGGGCTTTCCGCTGTTCTGCTTGCATCCCTGATTTTCTTATTCTCCTGCTCCCCAATCAACCAGTACAGTGTCGACATGCGTTATACTCCCGCCTTTGCGCCCGATCCCGTAACTGTGCAGGGCGCCGCAATCAAGCTGGCAGGGTTCAACGATTTGAGAAAAACAGACGAGCCGCTGGTCATCGGGCGGGTCGAAAGGTTCGACGGGACACGAGCGAGGGTCTTTCCAAAATATAAAGCCGCCGCCGACTCCGTAACCGAGGGGGTCAGGGCATACCTGGTCAAATCGGGAACAACTGTTTCCCCGGAAACCGAAAAATGGGACCTCCAGGAAAGCACGATCAAAACAGCCGACCGCGGAATCCTGATCGGGGGTTCCATAGATGAGCTGGAGCTGGTTTGCCGCGAAGAGTTGCCCGTCAGGAAATACGATGCCAGGATAAAGCTGACCTTTGTCGTTGCCGACCTCAGAAAGGGCAGGATAATCTACCGGACATCAGCCGAGAGCAGCTCGAGCATGGATTTTCTCCTGTTCTCGGAGGAGAAGATTCAGGAGCAGGCCAACAGCATCCTGGCCGGCGCGATTGAAAGGGTCTTCTTCAGCAGCGATATAAAAGAAAAGATAAACTTAGCCTGGCGCGACCAGTTGAACCCACAGGCGGCCAAGCCTGAAAAGAAGCTCCCGCCGGGGGAGGAGCAGTTCGTAAACCCGGAGGAAGAGGGGCCCATCCTCAAGAAGAGCCCCATCGAGAGCAAGGACCTTAAATAGCTGATTTATGCCGCGGGCCGGAAGTCATTCCGGCCCTTTTTTATATAATGGAGTAGATTTCGACCCCGTCGACCTCCTGCCTCTTCACCGCCTGATCAATCTCGAGCTGTTCAAGGTGGACATGGGTCTCGTTGAGCGCCAGGAATTTGTCGAAATCAGAAATTTCAGTGCCGAACAAGTAGCCCGATACTTCGTAGGCCGACTTCGGCCCGGCCTTGACTAAATCCATAACCAGCGTCTTTCTTTCCTCATGGTGGGCCTTAATTTCCTCGATTCGCTGGTCCAGGCCGGCAAAGGGCAGGCCGTGGGCAGGATATACCATCGAGGCGGGCAGGCCTTTGATCGCGTCGAGCGACCGCATGAAACTCCCGAGGGGCTTGAACCATAAGTTGGCGAGATCAGGGCTGAGGTTTGGCGTGATATGCGGCAGTATGTGGTCTCCCGAAAACAGCAGACCCCGTTCGCGGCAGAAAAAAACTACCTGGCCGGCGCTGTGTCCCGGTGCGTCGATGATTTCAATCTCCAACCCATCCATATCCTCGACAGTCCCCGGCTCCAGGAATTTATCCGCCTTGAAGGGCACGGTCGCATGTCTGAACATTTTCAGGAGGCCGGCAAACCTTTCGAACACTTCTCCGGGCATTCCTTCCCGCCGATAAAAAAGCCTGAGCCTGTCAAGCATGGAGCCCGGATCGGTGCGGGCCCTCTTGTATTCTATCTCCCGCATACAAACCACGGCCCCGGAGATGTCCTGGATCGTGCCGGCAATCCCGCAATGGTCGGCATGGAAGTGCGTTATGAAGATCCTGTCGACAGCGGAAACATCCATGCCGATTTTGCCCAGGTTATGTTTCAGGGCGGGGAACACGCCCTGGAAATTAGGCCCCGTGTCGATAATGGACACGCGGCCGTTCCTTACATGAGCATAAATGTTCACATGCTCCAGCCGGAAAGGCATGGGCAGAGTGATCATGAATATGTTTTCCGAAATTTCCCGGACCCCTACTTCCAATTCAATCCCCTTCCTGATTCAGCGATTACTGGACCGGCACATAGGACACCCGCAGCTTCGAGCCGCACGATTTGCAGTAAATCGTCCTCCCCTCGGTGATCTCCCTGCCGCAAATGGCGCACCGCCGGAGCAACTCGCTGCGGCACCATTTGCAAAGGGTTTCCCCGGGGTCGGTAGTCGAATATGCGCACTCCGGGCAGATCAGGTACCGCATAATTTATCTCCTGAAGAGCCTTTGCTCTTAGCACTTTTTTGATTTATCGGCAAACCGGGGCTTTTCTGAAGGGGGCGTTCGCGGGTAATTATTGCCTGTACCTAGCGGGCGGCTCTGATCTGGGGTTGTGCATATGCTTTCGGCATTTATTTCCGATTTAATCTGAAGTACATGGTTTGTTCCGGAAACCTTCAGATGCTTTCTTGGGCGCCAGGGCTGGAAAAAAAAACACTTCTCCAACCGGCTTGTCAATCCGGAATAGCCGATTGTATTCTTGTTCCATTTAGCGTAATTCAGCAAATCACAATAGTGGAGGTATTTTAAATGAAATCTTATCGTAAAGAGCTTTGGTTTAACGTGACTTCTCGTCGGGCATTCATAAACATAACGCCGCAGGTCCAGGAATGCCTGAGGGAAAGCAAGATTGCCGAGGGACTCGCCCTTATAAACGCCATGCACATTACGGCGTCGGTCTTCATTAATGATGACGAATCAGGACTCCACCAGGATTATGAAAGGTGGCTTGAAAAGCTTGCCCCTCACGAACCCGTTTCGCAGTATGCCCACAACCGTACGGGGGAGGATAATGGCGATGCCCATTTGAAGAGGCAGGTAATGGGAAGGGAGGTCGTCATTGCCATTTCAAATGGAAAGCTGGACTTCGGCCCCTGGGAGCAGATTTTTTACGGCGAATTTGACGGCAGGAGGAAGAAACGGGTCCTGGTCAAAATCATAGGCGAGTAAAGTCCGGCCCTGGTAGAAGCAATAGTTATTCTCATTACTTATATTCTATCCGGTTCTTCCCGGGAAAGCGTAACATAAGTTTACAGCCGGCAATCGGGCGTATTTCTGAATTTACTGCGTAAAATTAATTACATATCACATTTTAAGGGGCTTCAGGGCTTCCGGGGGCGTCGGATTCCTTTACAAATCCTGTTCCCTCCTGGACCGGCCGGAGACCAGGCCGTCAAAAAATTCTCTTTGAAAATCAAGTACATATCTCGGTGTATCTGCTTCTGGCACACATAATGCTTAATCTAAGAGAAAATCGAATTTGAAATTACAGAGTCTATATAATAGGAGGGTCGAAAAATGAAAAAGTTTGTTGCTGTTTTAACCCTGGTCATTGTTTTCTCAACGACAATCGCTTTTGCTGATCCCGTCAACTATATTGGTCTTTGGATCAGCGACGGCAATACCGCAAACGATGTAATTTTATACGGCAATGGTGGAAATTTAAACTGGGTGGGTAATGTTGGGAACTGGAATCTCAACGTGGAAAGTATCTTGACATATCCCTTGTATGGCACTCAAGCTGTTCCCCGGATCGATTTCTCATCGCAAAACCTGGGCGGTACCGGGACATTGACTATAATGGCCTGTGTGACCGGGTTTGTGCCCTCAATGCAGGAGGCGGGATTCAGTGGCTTGTATGGCGGAACAACCGCGGGTACGGTTGAGTTCAGCGCTTTCAGCAGCAATATTACCGGCTTCTTCGACACGAACAATCTCATTTGGGACAGCGGGATTTTGACGGGCGCGTTCAGTTCAACTTTCGGCGGGGATGTTCCTGCAGGTGCCGTAAGCTATACATTAATGGCGCAGATCACCGCACCGGCGGGCAGCGCAAATAGCTTCGATATCGATTTCAAGGTTCCTGAGCCTACATCACTGTTGCTGCTTGGCCTGGGTCTGCTTGGAATCGCGGGAATCAGAAGGAAACACTAGAAGCATAATTACATCAGACTTGAAAGGCAGGGCCCCGGGGCCCTGCCTTTTTTTGTCCGGAACGTGCTCTCCGGCCGTGAAATATTATGTGAGGCCTGCGGCAAGGGCCTGCATCTCGATGTCTTCCGGGCCGGCAGGCTCTATCTTGATCCCGTGAGGGACGGGCTCCCCCTTTTCATTGACGTGGACAAAGGTCAAAAAACCGCTCAGGACGAGTTCGTCGTTGTGGGCAAAAACAATCTTCACATTCGTCACGATGCGGGTGCGGCCGGTGTACACGACCTTGCTCTCGAACCTCAATATGTTCTCAACGTGCACGGGCTTGGAAAAAACCATGCCGTGGATGTTGACGCAGACGACGTTCCTGGGGGAGGTCAGGCCGGCGGCTGCTATCAAGCCGGCCTCGACAAACCATTCCGCCGCTCGCCCGGCAAAAAGGGTCCCGTGATGGTTCAGGTCCTGCGATTTGATCTGCCTGTGGATTATAATGCTCTTTGGCGTCATGGTTTCCTCCCGGAAAGAAAAAGGCCGATTCTCAATCGGCCCCTTCAGGATAGCGCGAATTCGGTCAACCCACCACTTTTTCCATGCGCAGTTTTTGTATTTCCTCCCTGCCGTATCCGTAACGGAGCAGCAGCTCGTCCGTGTGCTCACCGTGCATGGGCGCCAGCGCCCGCACACTGCCGGGTGTGGACGAGAGTTTCGGGAGGATGCCGATCTGTTTCACCTTCCCGACTTTCGGGTCGTCAATCTCTATTACCATGTTGCGGGCCAGGATTTGAGGGTCATTGAATACTTCGTCCATTGAATAAACCTTGCCCACGGGTATATCTTTCCGGATGAGCAGGTCAAACCATTCGTCGCGCGTCCTGGTTTTAAAAATTTCCTCGAGGGACTTCCTGATCTCGCGGTTTCCAGCGTCCGGCGCCTTGAACGTCGTGCCCGCCATGCTCCAGTGCGGCTCCATGTATTCCTCCCGGCCGAGCGCGCGGCAGAGGTTATCCCAAAAATGAGGTTCGAGGCAGCCGATGGTAAGATACTTGCCGTCCCTGGTCTCGTAGACGCCGTAGCAGGCCCAGTCGCCCGTTACCCAGGAAGCTCCCCTCTTAAGGACGGAGCCGTCGCGGAAGAAATCCTGAGTAAACCAGGTTATCAGTTGGAGCGCGCCTTCCATGTAAGTATGGTCGATGTACTGGCCTTTTCCCGTCAGGTCGCGGACGCGCAGGGCCAGCAGGATGCCGATCGCGCCGTAAAGAGAGACGCCCGCGAAATCGGCAATAATATTAAGGGGAACAGAGGGCGGACCCTCGGCGGGGCCGATTACGCCGAGCACTCCCGCCAGAGAGATGTAATTTATATCGTGGCCGGGGTAGAGCCGGTAGGGGCCGTCCTGCCCGTACCCGCTCAGAGAACAGTACACTATCCCGGAATTGATTGTGCTGACGGCCTCATAATCAATCCCCATGCGCTTGACAACGCCGGGACGGTATCCTTCGATCACCACATCGGCGCCTTTTGCCATTTTCATAAATACCTCCCGGCCCGTCTCGGAGCGGAGATTGAGGCCGAGGCTTTTCTTGTTTCGGTTGAGGGTAAAATATGCCGTCTCCCGGCGGCGGTCCTCGCCTTTGACGGAATATCCCACCCCCTCGAAGGCAAGGGGTTCGGAAGGTTCGATCTTGATCACCTCGGCGCCCATATCGGCAAGGATCATGGTGCACAGGGCGCCCGGAACGTAATTCGACAAATCCAGCACTTTAATACCCTCCAGCGGCAGCATATCACCCTCCTTTGATTGCTAAGTTGATTTATTAAAACCTATATGAATAAAGTATGCAAGGCAATAATGTTGATTAGATGTATGTTGAAGAAATGAATGGGCGTCTGCCCCCGCCGCTTCAACTTGGGTCTTGTTATGCATTCCAAAATTCGCTATTGTTCCCGTTAATTTTCACCGGAGGTAGTTTTGTATGGCGGAAGGGGAAAGCAAGACTTTTAACCTGAACACATGGATTGCATTGACAACGGCCCTTATGGCCGTTCTGGCGGCGATCACCACTTTGTACGTCGGCAAATATTCATCGCGAACGGTCCTCTTCCAGGCCCAGGAGACGGACCAGTGGGCGTATTACCAGGCCAAGAGCATCAAATCATATTTGTATGAGGTCCAGAAACAGGAATACGATATCGAAATGGCGGCCCGGCAGTCCATGACGAAGGCGGCCCGCGAAAAAATGTTAAAGGCCATGGAGGACTACGACAAACAGATAAATAGATATGACGGCGAAAAGAAGGAGATAAAAGCCAGGGCGGAGGAGTTGGCCAAGGGCAAGGAAAAATCGTCTCACATGGCGGGCAACTTCGGTTATGCTTTGATTTTCCTGCAGATAGCGATAATGCTGTCATCTATAGCAGCGCTGACCAAGAAACCTTATTTGTGGTACATGGGAATGGCAACAACTTCCGGCTGGATTTTCTTTTTCCTGGACGCGTTTTATCTGTTCTATTGAGGACCGGACAGCCGGGACGGCTTGGGGGTAATCATTAGGGGGCAGGAGGGGCTCATTGGATAATGCTAAAGAGGAAAACCCGGGCAAAAACGGCAACGGCCGGCGAAAAAAAATAGCAGTCATCTTTTTTGTCCTGCTGTTTGCAGCCGGAATCGGCGCAGTGCTCTTTTATATGGAGTACCAGAAGACCCATATTTCCACCGACGACGCATTTGTAAGCGGCAGGGTCCATGTAATCGCCTCAAAAGTTTACGGCACCGTGCAGACAGTGTTCTTTGACGACAATAAACCCGTTAAAAAAGGCGACGTCCTGGTTGCGATAGACCCCGCCGATCAGGATGTGAAAGTCAAGGAGTCCACCGCCATGCTGGAGGCGGAAAGGTCAAAGCTGGCGGAAACGAGAGACAAGATCGACGTCGCGGGCCGGCAGCTTGAGGAATCCGAGCACCGGCTTGCCTCGGCCCGGTCCAATCTCAAGCTGCAGACGAGCAACCTGGGTCAGGCCAAGCTGGACCTGAAGCGGGCCGAGCAGTTGATTAAAAAAGAGGTCATTTCCCAGGACAGGATGGACAAGACCAGGACCGCTTACGATGTGGCCGTTGCCCAGGCGGAGACTGCCCGCGAGCAGCTCAACCAGGCCGAGGCTTCGCTCCTGACCCAAAAGGCGCTCATCCGACAGGCGAAGTCGTCCCTGGCCACCCAGACCTCCATTGTGGGCCGCAGCGAGGCGGCCCTGAAGGCGGAAATACTCAAGCAGGGATATACGAAGATTTACTCTCCCGTGGACGGCTACGTTACGAAGAGGGCGGTCGAAGTCGGAAACCAGATCCAGCCCGGTCAGCCGCTCATGGCCGTTGTTCCGCTCGACGACACTTGGATCCTCGCCAATTATAAGGAGACCCAGCTGTCTCTGGTGCGCCCCGGGCAGAAGGTCCGGATCAAGGTGGACACGTATTCCGGCAAGACGTTCGAAGGGGTTGTCGACAGCATCATGGCCGGGACCGGCTCGGCCTTTTCCCTTTTTCCACCGGAGAACGCCACCGGCAATTACGTCAAAGTCGTGCAGCGCATCCCCGTAAAGATCGTGCTCAAGAAGGGAACGGACCCTGACCATGTCCTGAGGGTCGGGATGTCGGTTGTCCCGACCATCCTCGTGGAGAAGTAATCCGCAATGCAGAGCAACAAATGGCTTGTGGCGGTGACGGTGATGCTGCCCACGCTCATGGTCATCATCGACACGTCCGTCGTCAACGTTTCTCTCGACCACATTCGCGGCAGTCTTTCGGCGGGAGTGGACGAGGCGACCTGGTCGATAACCTCTTACCTCGCCGCCAATGCCGTCATGATCCCGATGACCGGCTGGATGAGCCGGTATTTCGGGCGCAAGCGGTACCTGACGTTCTCGATAGCCCTGTTCACGCTCAGCTCTCTGCTGTGCGGGGCGGCCTGGAGCATAGAGAGCCTGATACTGTTCCGTGTTATCCAGGGGATATCAGGAGGATCTCTCCAGCCCATTTCGCAATCGATCCTGCTGGAGACATTCCCTCCGGCCCAGCACGGGACGGCAATGGCCATCTATGGTGCGGGGGTCATGGTGGGCCCGGTGATCGGACCGGTCCTGGGGGGCTGGATAACCGATAACTGGTCGTGGCCCTGGATCTTCTACATAAATATCCCGATGGGCATTATTTCCATATTAATGGCCACTGTGTTCATCGTGGACCCGCATTACATGAAAGCCGTCAAGGTGCGGATTGATTACCGGGGGCTTGCTTTCCTGGCCATCGGCATCGGCTGCCTGCAGATGGTGCTCGACAGGGGGGAAAGATACGACTGGTTCGCTTCCGACGTAATGATCTGGACGTCTATAATATCAGTCGCTGCACTCACTCTTTTTGTCCTGGTCGAACTCTTTTATGCGGAGCACCCCATTATCGACCTGCGTGTGTTCAAGGACTCCAATTTCACTCTGGGGAGCACCCTTATCATTGTCTTCTTTATTAACCTCTTCGGCTCCATTGTGCTGCTCCCCCTGTATCTGCAGACACTCATGGGTTACACGGCGACCCTGGCCGGGATTGTCCTGGGTCCGGGGGCGGTCGCGTCCATCGTCAGCATGCCGATCGCAGGCAAGCTGGTCAACCGCTTCAACCCGAAGCTGGTGCTCGCGGGAGGTCTCGTTTCCACGGCGTATGCCTCTTACCTGATGTACTCGTTCAACCTCCAGACCGATTTCACAACCGTCTTCTGGGCGAGAGGAATCCAGGGGTTCACCATGAGCTTTGTCTTCATACCCCTCCTGACGATGACCCTTTCCGGAATTGACAAGGAGAAAATGGCGAATGCGACTTCGGTTTTTAACTCATTGAGAACGCTGGGGGCGAGCTTCGGGGTAGCATTCATATCCAATATGCTGGTGCGTCGGACCCAGTTCCACCAGTCGAGGCTGACGGAGCACTTCACGCCCTTTGACCAGATTTACAGGGGGGTAGCGGAACGTTTGACTGGCCTCCTCCAGGGTGGCGGGCTGGATTCCGCTTCCGCGGCAAAAGGCAGCCAGGCGTTGGTGTACGGCTCTCTTCAGAAGCAGTCATACATGATGGCCTTCAGCGATGTCTTCTTCCTGCTTGCCTTTTTCCTGATCGCTATCCTGCCGCTTGTTATATTCCTGAAGCGCATCAGGCATGTGCCTGATTCCCGCTAGCCGGCGCTCTGATTTGTCGGCTGATCTTTCCCGCAGAAAGCAACTGACCTTCGGCCGGTAATCCCCGTTACAGGCCACAGGCGCTCCCCCCGCACCCGCTGCAGACCGTCCTGTAATCGCGTTTCCGCAGAGGCCTTTGTAAGTCAAATATGATTCTGGAAACTGGCTGGAGACTCAGGTGATCGGGAAAACGGCAAAGATGAATGCGCTCCAGAGGGAGTGAGAGACAATCACTGTGAGCAGGTCTCTTCTCCAGAGGTAAAGCCCGCCCCAGAAGGCCCCCGCAACGAGAGCCGCCATGACCAGGACCAGATTCATCGAGAAGATATGAACGCCGCCGTAGATGCAGGTGGTCAGAGCGAAGCCCCCGAACCCGCCGAAGCGCTGCATCAGCTTATCCTGGAGAAAACCCCGCCAGTATATCTCCTCGCCGGGACCGGTGATGAGGAGCAATAAAAGAAATATCATGGCCTGGTTCGATCCGGCGCCAAGACCGTAGATCCCATGGACCTGGCCGGCCGCTCCTTTCACGAAGTAAGGTGAAAGCGCGTTGCCGACATAGAATATCCCATAGAGGGCGACGGCGGACGCGACGCCAAGCACAAGGGCGGAAAAGCTGAACCTGATCCGGGGCCTCTGCCAGCTCAGAGAATAAAGGCAGATTATTATGACCGAAAGGCCGATCTTTACCCAGAAATTTCCCCAAGCAATGCCGAAAGTGAAAAACCAGCATGCCAGAGGAAGGAGGATTGCTCCTGCTACCAATGGACGACCCCGGTCTCGATTATGATTGCCAGGATCAGCAGAATCCCGAACACCGTGTCGAATTTCGCCGTAATGGCGTCCGATGCATCGGGGATCTTCTGTTTGAAGCTTTTCAGCAGGGCCAGGGCGCTCGGCAGTGACAGGAAAATGAGCAGCCCCCAGAGGCTCATCACACCCACGAGTATCATCCCCAGCACATACGCGTAGGCCGACAGGATAAGCCCGGCGAAGGTCAGGAAGCTGTTTTCCGAACCAAGGAGAATGCTCAATGTCTTTACGTTTCGGCGCGAATCATAGGCTATGTCCCGCATGTTATTGGCAAACAGGACCAATGCGACCAGGGTGCCGAAAGGGATGGAAATGTACAGGGCCTTCAGCGACAGGGCCTGGCGCTGGACGGCATAGGCGCCCTCGATCATGAGCGGGCCCCACATCATAAATACCGCGAACTCTCCCCAGGCCCGGTACTTGAACTTTACCGGCCCCGCCGTGTAGAAAATACTGGTCATCAGGCCGATAATGCCGATCCAGAGCACATGGTAAGAGCGGTAATAAGCGGTGATCATGCCTATTGCCGATGTTACAGCGAACAGCAGGACAAACTCCCAGTACAGCTCCCGCATTGTGAGCAGGCCGGAGAAGATCGGCTGGGGCCGGTATTTCACCGTCGGCGAGTCGGGCTGGTCGATCCTGTAGAGGGTGTCGTAATAATCGTTGATGACATTCGCCGCCGCGTGAAAAAGCACTATCCCCGCCACGGTTACGGCGAACCACGGCCAGCTTATGGGGCCGCTTTCCGCAGCCAGCAGGGCCCCGACCGTTACGGAAATTATCGACATCGTGAACGACCAGGGGCGGGTCGCCAGCAGGTATTTTTTCAGACCTGACATATCTATTCTCCTCGGCAATGCAGAAAGGACGCTAACTTAGAGTATGTCGCGGTTGAAGTCAATAGATTAAGAGCCTGTTGAAAAGGCTCATATATTGCCTCGGATCTCGCATGCTCACGTACCTAAACGTAAGCTGCGCTGCCCGATCCTCGCGCGCCTTTCCGCTTCCGATTTTTTGAGCAGCCTGCCCGAACGGGTTTTTTGAATCACCTATCAGGGGGGGGCAGGCTTAATTTGGCGCTTCCCTAATCCGCCGTTTCGGGTTAATTTCAAGAAAATTCGGCAGGAGGAAGTGACATGGCGGCTCGGGTTTACTTTTCGGAAAAATTTGACACGGAAACGATTTGCGAACTCTTTTCCAGGGCCCTGGCGGACTCGGGCATTATCGGCGGCAAAATAGCCATAAAGGTCCACTTCGGGGAGAAGGGGAACACCAGGTTCGTCCAACCCGGCCAGATCCGGCCCATTGCGGACATCCTGCGGCAGAAAAGCGGGGACGTGTTCGTAACCGATGCCAATACGCTGTACAGAGGTATGCGGCTCAATGCCCGGGACCACCTGCAAATAGCCCGGGAGCACGGGTTTGAGGAGGTCGGCGTGCCTATTGTCATCGCCGACGGCGAGAAGGGCGAGGATGAGAAGGAAATAGAAATAAACAAAAAGATTTTCCATAAGGTAAAAATCGCGGCGCGCATCGCGGAGGCGGATGCCATTGCGGTCGTATCACATTTCAAAGGGCACATGCTGGCCGGCTTCGGAGGGGCGGTGAAAAATCTGGGGATGGGCTGCGGGTCGCGTTCCGGCAAGCTGGAGATGCACTCGAAGATCAAACCTTCGGTCGGGGAGGGCTGCATTCTATGCGATCAATGCGTCGAAGTCTGTCCGGCGGGAGCGATCAATACTGAAGGCGAAGCGGCGCTTATCGATCATGCCAGGTGCATAGGGTGCGCGCGTTGCATTGCCGCGTGCGATGCCGGGGTGGTTTCAGTGCCCTGGGAGGGGGCGACATCACGGGAAGTAATCGAGCGCTGCGCCGAATATGCCTATGGCGCCGTTAAAGGCAAAAAAACCGTATGCGTCAATTTCATCAACAAGATTGCGAGCGATTGCGATTGCATGGGCGATTCCCGGATAATCGGCAGCGATGTGGGGCTCGTGGCCTCCGCCGACCCGGTGGCCTGCGAGCAGGCCTCCTATGACCTGTGCCTCCAACGTCATAACGGGCGGGACGTATTCAGGGAAGCCCATGGCGTCGACGGAAGGCACATGATGGAATACGCCGAGTCGCTCGGGCTGGGGACGCGCAAGTACGTTCTGGAAAAAACCCGCACATGATCTTTGCTGCGGGGACGTATCTCAATGCGCCCCCGCAGCTTTGACCGGATTCACTTCGGCCGGAAGAGCTTTTCCATTTCCCGGAAGAAAGCTTCGTTGTCGCCTGCTTTCAAGGCCCGCTCCTCCATCGGACTGAGACACAGTCCATCCCTGGTGAGAATATTTTCCACCTCGTTCTCAGCGTGGATCTCAATGCCCTGCTGTGTGAGCAGCGATCTTGCGGGCGCGGATATCAACCTTGTCCTCACCAGCGAGGCGATGCCGGAGTAGGCAAGCAGCCGGGCGGCCGCGAATCCTACTGCCTTGTCGTGAAGCACGCAGCGCGTATATAGGCCTTTGCAGGAGTAAACGCAGAGTATGAGGGGCTGCAGCCCCGAATATGTAGAGGCGAAAACAAGATTGTTTTCATGGAAGAGCGCCAGGGAATATCTGGAAAAATCCGTTTCGTCAGGATTGAAGGAAAAACTCACCTGCGGCAACCTCTCCCCAAGCCATATAGGTCAGATGAATGTCCAAATAAGTATTCAGTTCTTGACATCTGCCTCGGGCTTCATCATCCGCCTTCGTTTAAAGTACAAATCGACCATCTTGGCAGCCAGGGCGCCTGAGGAAAAAATAGCCCCCCGCGGGCAGACTTCCTGGCAGCAATAACACCTTATGCAACTGCCGGCATCAAAACGGATTTTCCCGTCAATTTCGGTGATAGCGTGCGCGGGACAGAACTGCCGGCACTCCCCGCACAGAATGCAGCGCTTCATATCAACGGCCGGCTTGCGCACAAGGTACTTGCGTATGAGTCCGTGGAGCGGACGGGGCCCGAATATGACGGGAATTATATTCGGCAGTTCGAATTTATCCACCCGGGGCGGGACCCCTTCGATTACGGGCTCCTCGGAAAGAAAGCCGTGCTTCATGGCAGCCCTGCAGGTATAAAGAGACTCCGGCCGCAAACCCAGAATTCTGCAAACGGCCCTGTCGAGACAGAAGGCGTCATTGCTTCCCATCAGGAGACCCAGCTGCCTCGGTTTTCCGCTCTTTCCCGGTCCCTCGCCCTCCATTGCGAGGATCCCGTCAAGAATCGTGATAAAAGGATTGACCGCCTTGTGTATCAGGGTGATAAGCTCGGCGAATCTCTCCACCTCGATACCCGTGCGCATGTGCCATTCCGGCTTGCGCAGCCCGACAATACAGCCGAAAGTGTTCTTCACTCCGAGAGTGAGGAGCATGGAATTATGCGTTTTGAGCTTGGGCAGATTAATGATGAAATCCGAGTCAAACGCCTCTTTCGCTATTTCTATTTTCCCGAAGGGCCGGCCGATATCGTGCATAACGGTGTTCTTGAAGGGCCTGCACTCGACATCGAGTCCTTCGAGGGCTTCAGAAACGCCGTTATCGCGCAGTATCTTGTTGAAAGAGCCCACCCCGGGGCTGTCAGCGATGAGGGCGTGCGCCCCTTTTCCCAATACGTATTCGACGACGGCTCGGATGACAGCCGGGTGGGTCAGGATAGCTTCTTCCGGTGTCGCGGGTGTGAGGAAGTTGGGCTTTATAAGCACCTGTGAGTATCTGCCTATCTGACCGCCCCCGAGTGCGTCCATTATGGAAAATACGGCCGGCCGCAACGAGCCGTATTCGTAGCTGGACCTCCTGATTATCACTTTGTTCATGGGGTTTAATGCGCAGGGGAGACATGCAGGCCTTCCGCCCAGTTCCCCTGTCCCGGATTATGGCTTTCCGAAATGTACATGATTATTTTTTAGCATAATGATACCGGCCTGTCTAATCGCCAATCTTATTAACTATAAAAAGTATTTGCAAATGAGCTGCGGGCGGCCGGCAACGCAAGGCGAAATAACCGTTTCAATACAGCTCTCAGGATCTGGTGCGGACCCGGATATTAACTATGACTGCGGGGGGCCTGTCGGCGGGGAAGCGCACCTCCGCGGGATAATCAATTTCAGACGCAATCGTCGTAGACGCCGTGATCTGCCGCAGATCTATGGGCTTCGTAGTTATGCGCAGGCCGTTTTTCAACAGCTTTGGGGGTACAAGGGCAACAACCGACGATGGCGATGCTTCGATCCTCTGCATGGATACTCCGGGAGGCAGCGACCCCGAAGTTTTGATCTCCACCGGGCACGACTTGGCCTGGAGCTTGTATGCAGTTACATATATGCGGTCCGGTTTCAGGCCGACAACGGAAAGACTGCGAGGGGTCCTGATCATTTCCTTGGTCAGGGGGATTTCCTGTCCTCCCTGTTTCAGGCTGGAAAGATCAAGAGATATTTTCAAGGTCGACGCGTCAAAAAGCCGAAAGGCCTGTTCCGGCCCCATTAACATGATTTTTGCGTCGAGCTGCTTGGGCTCCTCGATAACCCATTCCGGGGCGATATTCCGGTATTCAATGGGCACAGTGAAGTCCCGCTGCACTGTTTCCCTCTGGTATCCCAGGCCTATCCAGACCAGGAGA
The DNA here is from genome assembly GCA_964556675.1 of uncultured Syntrophaceae bacterium. Classification (GTDB taxonomy): domain Bacteria; phylum Desulfobacterota; class Syntrophia; order Syntrophales; family UBA4778; genus JBDKTK01. Next base: position 3,088 of record CAZKYN010000036.1, on the reverse strand, counting down.
GCCATCAGGACGGCAACCGCCTTTTCGGCGATATGCGCCCGGAACCAGGAGAATGCCGGTTTTTTTTCGCGAGGCGATGTGCGGGCGAAAAAGTCGTCCAGGGCGAGTTTGAGCTGGGCGGCGTTGTCCAGCACCTTCAACTCACCGTAAGAGGCTATTGAAATGCTGCCCCGCTCCTCGGACAGGACTATGCACAGGGAATCGCTGACTTCCGCAAGGCCCAGCGCCGCAGTGTGCCGCAGCCCCAGGTTTCCGAATTCCCGAAAATTAGACGAGAGCGGCAGATGACACCCGAACTGGATGACCTTACCCCTGTCGATGATCACGGCCCCGTCGTGGCCGCTTGAGTTGGGGTCAAAGATGCTCTCCAGCAAGGCCTCGCTCAGGATACCGTCCAGCCGCACGCCTCCCTGTATATGCCTCTCCAGGGGGTCCGCCCCCTGCAGGACAATGAGGGCGCCTGTCTTCCGGCGGGTCAGATTAACGGCGGTCTGGGCCAGGACCTCTATTACCTGCTCCGAAGAAAATGCCGGCGCCTTTTTCCTGAAACCGCCCCAAAGGGCAAGCCTCTCGAAAAACCTGCGCAACTCTTCCTGGAACAGGACGATAAAGGCAAAGATGATTACGGCGAAGAGGGACTGGAGGAGGACGGCCGTCATATAAAGCTGGAGCCAGCGGGAAACGAAATAGACAATGCCGAGGAGGCCGATGCCGACCAGGACGAGCCGGGACCTTGTTTTACGGAACCAGACGAGGAGGCCGTAAAAAGCGACCCCGATCAATAAAATATCGAGGAGGTCAAGAATCCGGAAAGAATTGAACAGCTCATGAAAGCCTAACAAAATTTCACCTCTCAAGGCAGGCAGAAAATGACCGTCACCGCTCCCGCGGATACGGGTTTCTTATTTGCGCTGCAGACCTGACTGCTGGGCGCGCCGCATTGATAAGCGCATTTCAATATGCGCCTGACGGTCAGGCCTTTGCGCCACTTGAATCCTTTTCGGAAGCGTTTTTGAGCTGCCTGAAGCCTCAACGAAATCAGAGTTGTATCGTGAACCCGCAGTTGACCCCGAAGCACTCCAGCCGGGACCCTGCGACGGCTATCCTCTTACTGCAATCTTCGACCATTTCGTCGATATCGCTGTCAGTGCGTTCCTGGTTGAAATGAAACAGACCGAATCTCTTCACCCCGGCAGAGAGCGCCAGTTCAAGGGCGCTTACGTAAGAACTATGGCCCCATGTGCGGAACTTCTTGTATTCTCTCTCAGTATATTCGGCATCATGCATCAACAGGTCGGCCCCTGCACAGAATTCCCGGTACGCTTCCGAAGACATGCCGTTCTTATGGACATAATCCAGTTCATTATCGGTTATGAAAACAAAAGTCCTGTCTCTTTCAACGAATTTGAACCCCGCCCCCTTGTTGGGATGGCTCAAAGGGATCGGCTCCACGGAGATGTCTCCGACCTGTATAATTTTTTGCCCGTCGTGGAGATACGTCAGGCCGGCCCGGACCTGGTCGTAAGTGACCGGGAAAAACGGCGCAACCATCTGGTGTTCGAGGACCTTTTCGATATTTATCGAATAGGGGCAATGGATCCGGATCTCGAAATCCGCGGAATAGATGGGCCGGAAAAAAGGAAAACCAAAAATATGGTCCCAGTGAACATGAGTAAAAAAAAGGTCCACCTTCCGGTGGCGTTCCCTCTGCAGGACATTGCCGAGACTGCGGATGCCGGTCCCGGCATCGATAATGATCACGCGCCCGTCGTCTCCCCTGACCTCAATGCAGGTGGTGTCGCCCCCGTACTTCGTATATTCGCGCCCCGATACCGGAATCGAGCCCCTTGAGCCCCAGCATTTAATCAGCATGCAGCACAATCTTCCTGCTAAAAAGTCAGACCAGGAATTAAAATCCCTGTCCTCGAGAACGGAAAATCAACGGGAGAGCTTGGTCATATCGGAATTGACCAGGGTTGTCAACCCGCTTAAGCGGGAAAAGGATATATTTAGAAGGTAAATCGCCGGTCCGGGCTACTTTTTTTTGACCGGGGGCGGGGGGGCGGGGAGCATGATATTCACAAATTTTTCAACCGCCCGGTCCATGATTTCTTCCGGTATGGGAGGAGACTCGTAAGGGACCATATTGTTGTAGGCGACGGCATAGCCTTCCCACAGTTTGCGGCCGCTCTCGGCATCCCAGATCTGCCCTGATATCTTGACCGACCTGAGGACGGACTTACGGCCGAAAGTCCAGACAAACGTCACGGAACTGTCCGAATTATGCTCTGATAAGAAGGCGGCGCTGATCAGCAGATAGCGGGAGCCCAGGGCTCGGGAGAAACTCGTCAGACATTCATTATCGACCCCCAGCTTGGGAAAATTGCGGTCAAAACGCACGTAAGCGGACGTGAGGCCCGAATCGTTGATGCATTTAAGGCACTCTCCCGGGGAAATTACCTTTATTGAATGGATATTATCGCGAAATTTGTGCAGGAGTATTTCACTGACCCCGAGCCGTTCTGCCTCGGTCCCGGCAAAATTCTGGGATATCTCCCTGGGCTCGAAGGAAAGGTCGTCGGGGGCATAAGGCGCGGGCGGCTGCTTAGTCTGAACCCGCTTCTTATCGTCCTTTGCAAGCTGTTCCAGGACCATGACCGGCAGCACGGCGAGTCTTCCCGTGCGGAGCTCGGCTATAATCGGGTCTGAAGTGCGGTACACTTCCTGAGACCAGTCCTTTATCCTCGAATGGCAGGCCGTCTGGGCGATTATCAGCAACGGGAGAAAAAACAGGAAGAGGCATCGCCGGGAGAAGATTGGCATGATGCACCCCCGAATAATTGATATAGGTCCTGAACTGCATGGCTACATCGACAAGCTTAGGGCGGGAAAATTCCTTTGTCAATGTCGGCTGTTTAAAAACCCTCATATGCTGCGTTGCGCTGCAAACCTCGGCGCTCGACGTATGTCCATTATGCATCGCCTCTAAGTATTTTTAAACAGCTTTAAGGGGGTGCACGATTCGAAGCGGGTCCGGGGAGAGGGCGCTAAAAAAACACCTTTCCTTAATCTCCTTCTCTCCTGATGG
>CAZKYN010000035.1:0-18487 GCA_964556675.1 uncultured Syntrophaceae bacterium | reverse complement strand
GAAAAAGTTATTGGACTGTTTGTAGTGTAGATCTGGTTCTCCAGTCCCAGGTAGTTGTCCTGACCGGTTACGTTTGTAAATACAGTCAGCGTTGAACCGGACGGACCGATGATGAATCCTTCATATGTCCCGGGTATCTTATTGCTGCCGACAAAATAAGTAATGTAAGCATCCGTGGGCGCGCTCGGAGTCGTGTATACATAGCCGTTCGTCGTCGCTACCCCCAGCGAGGGCACTGCAAAAGCATTTGTGAATGGGGTCGAGAGGATCAGCAGCAATGAAAGAAGCACAAACCTTAAAAGTTTCATATACGCCTCCTTTCAATGTCCTCTGTTTTAACAGGCCTTTTAATAAAGGACTCTGGGTTTGCTTAATTGTGTGTTGCTTTTGTACTTGGAGAGACATACGAAAATCCATTGTCCAATGTCTGAAATATTTACCCGTATGAACTTATTTACCCCTAAGGTTAAGGTCGGATTCAAGGGTAAGCCTTAGAATCCGCAGCGGGGAAATAAGTATTGAGCGCCCTCGAAATTAGCAGATGGATTATTCACAAGACCTGGATAATGAATTTTATGACTGTATGGATAGGGGGCGTAAATCCTTATCAGCCTTAGGGATTGACGTCGGGATTAACTTGTCTTTACGCGGCTGTTCCGGCCCTGCATGCGCATCCAGGGCATGCGTCATCACCTGATAATTTCCTCGGTCATGAAAGCCCCTGAGATTTTTTATCAACCATTTTATTAAGTACAATTACGGGCAAACGATATCGTAAATGAGAGGGTGGACAATATATTTACTCTATTCATGGGGGTATATACGATTAGCGAAAATCTCATCCGGATTACCGAAGACCGCCTGTTCAAAATAATGGAATGTGTCGGCAAATCTCGGGTTTACCCGCCATTTTTAATGGAGGAAAACATTAAGAAAAAGGGATTGTTTGCTTTTTTCGCCTTTGGAGAAGCTGTTCCGCTTCCGGCTGCATTGCGGCTCTTCGGCGCCGGACTGCTCGGATTAATTTGGATCAGGCGGAAGGTGAAGTGATTATCTAATATCAATCATGCCCAAGGGGGGAACCCATGAAAAAAATATTTGTCTGCTTTCTTATCGTGGCTGCAGGTCTTTTTATCTTGTCCACGCCGGCGCATGCGGTCCTGGTCAACGTGAGCGCGGACGGCTACTACAAATGGGACGGCGGCAGTTCCGGAACTGCGCCGTATTTGAGGGTGTTGCATTACTCGACCGGCGGTGACTGCAATACTTACCTGAAATTCAATATGCCGACAGTCCCGGCAGGACAGTTCATCAGCTCGGTAACACTTTACATGCGTGGAACGACGGGCGGCTGGGGCGGTTCTGGGACAACTGCTTACTATGTAGCCGACGACACCTGGACAGAAACTACTCTGGATGGAGGCAGCCAGCCAGCGATAGTTTCCGCCATAGGCTCAAACACGACAACTGGCGCCTCCACCACGAATGACTGGTACAGTTGGGCGCTCACTCTTACCCCCACAATGCTTTCCGACGGGATATTGTCCATGTCCATCAGAGAAACTAACTCTAATCTGAGCACCTTCCACCTTTTTCTGAGCAGGGAAAACACCACCGGACCCTACTCCCCTTACCTGGATGTGCAGATGTCTCCCGTTCCCCTGCCGGCGGCCGTTTGGCTCTTCGGCGCGGGCCTGTTGAGCCTGGTCGGGATAAGGAGAAAATTCAAGAGGTAGCTCTAATACAATTTCGGCCGGCTCCGGCCGTCAAGCGCCGCATGAGCGCCAAAATGAAAGGGTGATAAATATGAAAAGATGCCTCATCGCCAAGATTCTCCTTGCAGCATTGTTCTCGTTGATTTTCCTGGTATCCGCGGGTCATGCCGCCTACGTTTTTACAGATGATTTCAGCTCCGGGATTAACAGCCTTTACTGGACAACAAACCTGGAGAACCCGGAAAGCTCCGTGGTCTGGGACTCCGGAAGAGTCCTTATGACCCAGGGCGCCAGTTATGGCGGCGACAGCAGGGGGGCCAATCTCGTCTTCAATTTCCCTGTCAGCGGCGATTTTACGGTCCGAATCGGCTACACCCTCGTCAATTGGCCCACGGATAGTCTTGAGAGGTCAGGGATGAGGACAAATTTCGGGGCGGTCGAGAGAATAAGCGATTCCCGTTTTGGCGGCGAACGATATGGGACAGATTATTCAGGATCCATTAGCACGACACCGACAGCCGATCTGAGCGGGACCCTCCAACTTGTCAGGACGGGAACCACCCTTGCAGGGCATTACTGGAACGGGACAGGTTGGACGCTCATAGGCACTTCTCCATACGCCGCGTCCGGAGATATGAATCTGGAACTGTCAATCTGGCCATGGACCGGAACCGCGGGTGTCCAGGTGGCTTTCGATAACTTCTACGTTTGTTCCGATACGAACATTCCTGCTGTGCCCCTTCCCGCTGCCGTGTGGCTCTTCGGCGCGGGCCTGCTGGGTTTGATCGGTGTCAGGCGGAAAGCTAAATGATTTTATAACCGCTGCAGTGATATGGATGAATGGAAAGAAATCTATTTCGGCATTTTTGCTTATCTGTGCGGTGCTCGCCCCTGTTCCGGCCATTGCCGAACTGGTGGTCAATGGCGGTTTTGAAACAGGCGATTTTACCGGATGGACAATTTCCGGAGATACATCTTACACGGGGGTACAATCAGGTGGTACGCACAGCGGGAATTTTTCGCTTCATGCCGGTCCGGTAACTTCACTCGGGTACTTGGCTCAAATACTGAACACGCAACCCGGCCAGAGATATGTACTGGAATTTTATCTGGCTAATACTAATTCGGAATATGATAACCAATTTTCCGTTTCCTGGGGAAGCACAGTCCTCACGAGCTTTGTTGACGGCCCATATGTCGGCTGGATCCGCTATGCCTTTAACCCCGTTGCCGAGAGCTCATCGACAACGCTTCAATTCGCTTTCCTCAACCCTCCCGCATATTTTTACCTTGATGACGTCTCTGTTAATGCGGTGCCCCTCCCCGCGGCTGTTTGGCTCTTCGGCGCGGGCCTCCTGGGATGATCGGGCTTAAGAGGAAGATGAAATAACTTAAAAGGACTCCGGTTATGAAAAGACATGTGTTAACCATCCTGGCAGCGCTCATAATTTGCATGTACTGCGGAACGGCTGTTGCCGACCTGTATGACAGGGGCGGAGGTCTGATCTATGATTCCGACCTTAACATCACCTGGTACGATTTTACTTATCGGGACCCCCTGCTGACCCCTCTCACCGGGGCGACCTGGGACCGGGCCATGGCATGGGCTGCGGCTCTCGATGTCAACGGGATTACAGGCTGGCGCCTCCCAACAACCCCGGGGACATCGGACTCTAACCACAGCGAAGGGGAGATGGGACACCTTTATTATGTGGATATGATCAGGGCTAACAGCGGCGGAAGCATTTTACCGTTTCATAACATAATGAGCGGCACTTACTGGTACGGTACGGAGTCAAGTTCCAGCAGGGCCTGGGACTTCAATTTTGGCGGCGGCATCCAGGATGAATACTATAAGATCGACCATTATTACTATGCCCTTGCCGTGCATCCGGGAGATGTGGGCGCCCCCGTCCCCATCCCGGCTGCATTGTGGCTCCTCGGCGCCGGCCTGCTGGGATTGATCGGGATGAAGAGGAAGATGAAATAGTTCTAATTCCGTCATTCTGAAGGGAGCAACGCGACCGAAGAATCTGTTCTTAATAATAAAGACAGATCCTTCGCGTTGCTCAGGATGACAAAATTACCGGTCACATTTTCGGGATTATTTATTTCTGATGTTTTAGTTTGACCTCACCGGCTATTTTCTCTATATTCCCCGAATAATTTCGGATTTGCCCTGAATATTTGCGCAGTCACGGGGGCCGGGTCCGGCACGCATAAAGGAGGCAGATGATGCTCTGCAAGACTATCGATGATGTCAAGAAAATCGTAAAAGACAGGAACGTCAGCTTTATCCAGTTCTGGTTCGTGGATGTCCTGGGTATCCTGAAAAGTTTTCACGTGGCCGCCTCTGAGCTGGAAGAGGGTCTTTCGGAAGGCATGGGCTTCGACGGCTCTTCCGTTGAGGGGTTTGCCAGGATCGAGGAAAGCGACATGATCGCGAAGCCCGACCCCACAACATTCCAGTTTCTTCCCTGGAGAGGGACGGAACGCCCCGTGGGAAGGGTCTTCTGCGATATAATGAACCCGGACGGGACGCCTTACGCGGGAGACCCGCGGTATGCCCTCAAGCGAGTCCTGAAAAAGGCGGCCGACCTGGGATATACTTTCTATACCGGCCCCGAACTGGAGTTCTTCTACTTTGAAAACAACGAGAAGCCCACGATCATCGACAAGGCAGGGTACTTCGACGCCCGCCCCATCGACAAGGGGAGCGACCTGCGGCGGGAGACGATTTTCGCGATGCAGGAAATGGGCATCCAGGTCGAGTACAGCCATCACGAAGTCGCCCCCAGCCAGCACGAAATCGACATGCGCTATGACGAGGCACTGGCCATGGCGGACAAGACCATGACCATGAGGGTCCTCGTTAAGGAGATCGCCCGGCAGCACGGCTATTACGCCACGTTCATGCCCAAGCCCATTTTCGGCGTGAACGGCAGCGGGATGCACGTCCACCAGTCGCTGTTCTCCGGAAGCAAGAACGCGTTTTACGAAGCCTCGGACAAGTACCACCTATCCAAGGTCGGCAAGAGCTACATCGCCGGGATACTGAAGCACTCCCGCGAAATAACCGCCGTCCTGAACCAGTGGGTCAATTCGTACAAGCGCCTGGTGCCCGGCTACGAGGCGCCGGTCTATATATCCTGGGCAAGGCGCAACCGCTCTGCTTTGGTGAGGGTGCCCATGTACAAGCCCGGAAAAGAAAAGGCCACCCGGATCGAGTTCCGCTCGCCCGACCCCGCCTGCAACCCTTACCTGGCATTCGCAGTGATGCTGGCCGCCGGTTTGAAAGGCATAGAAAACGAATACCCCCTGGCCGAACCGGTGGAAGAGGACATTTACGAATTCACCCCGGAGAAGCGCCGGAAGATGAAAATCAACGAGCTGCCGGGAAACCTGTTCGAGGCCGTGAGCCTGGTCGAGAATTCGCAGCTCGTGCGCGAAGCCCTTGGAGACCACATTTTCAACAAGTTCATTGAGAACAAGAAAATCGAATGGGACCGCTACCGCGTGCACGTCAGCGAGTTCGAGATCGAAAAATATCTGCCGATCATGTAAAAGGGAACATGAGGTGAAAAAAAGGGCTGCCGGTTTTGGCAGCCCTTTTTTTATTCCCCCTCTACCCGGCCCTCTACCACAAGGAGAGGGCGATTTCGGAAGAGGTTTTTATCAAAGCGCTCTTTCGCCGGGTTAGCGCAAAGCCCTATTATACAACGCCGTAGGCAAGCATCGCCCTGGCGACTTTAAGGAAGCCGGCAATGTTCGCGCCGGTTACGTAATCGCCCTTGACGCCGTAAGCTTCGGCGGCGTCCAGGCAGGACTTGTGGATGTTCCTCATAATCGTGAGTAGCCTGTTGTCGACTTCCTCGCGCGTCCAGGAGAGCCTCAGGCTGTTCTGGCTCATTTCGAGGCCGGATGTCGCAACGCCTCCCGCATTTGCCGCCTTGCCCGGGCCGTAAAGGATTCCGGCGTCCTGGTATATCTTTATGGCTTCGGGAGTTGAAGGCATGTTGGCGCCCTCGGCAACGCACACGCAGCCGTTTTTCACCAGCGCTTTTGCATGGGATTCGTCCACTTCGTTCTGGGTGGCGCAGGGCAGTGCAATATGTACTTTAATATCGTTGTCGCGGATCACGTCCCAGACGCTCTTGCCCTCGTAGCAGACAGCTTCGTCATATTTCTGGGCGTATTCCTTGATCCTGCCGCGTTTGACGTTCTTCAGCTTCATGACATATTCGCACTTCTTGGGGTTGACTCCCGACTCGTCCACGATGCAGGAATCTGAATCGCACAGCATTACGACCTTTCCGCCGAGCTGGTTGACCTTCTCGATCGCATACTGGGCCACGTTCCCTGACCCGCTGATGGCGACGATCTTGTTCTTGAAATTCATCCCCCGGGTGGCCAGCATCTCGGCCGCGAAATACGTGCAGCCGTACCCGGTCGCCTCCGGCCTGATCAGGCTTCCGCCGTACTCGAGGCCTTTGCCCGTCAGCACGCCCGTGTGCTCGTTTACCAGCTTCTTGTAATAGCCGTACAGGTAGCCGATCTCGCGCCCGCCCACGCCGATGTCGCCGGCCGGCACGTCCGTGTCCGGACCGATATGGCGGAAGAGCTCTCTCATGAACGCCTGGCAGAATTTCATGACTTCGTTATCCGATTTCCCCTTGGGATCGAAATCCGAGCCGCCCTTCGCGCCGCCCATGGGCAGGGTCGTCAGCGAATTCTTCAGGATCTGCTCGAACCCGAGGAACTTGATTGTCCCGAGGCGGACCGAGGGATGGAGGCGAATACCGCCCTTATAGGGGCCGATCGCGTTATTGAACTGGACGCGGAAGCCTCTGTTGACCTGAACATTTCCCTTGTCGTCAAGCCAGGGGACTCTGAAGATGATCGTCCGGTCGGGTTCGACCAAACGCTCGTAGATCTTTGCTTTTACAAACTCCGGATGTTTCTTTACCGTTGGTTCAAGTGTTTCGAATACTTCCTCGACAGCCTGATGGAACTCCTGCTGATCGGGGTCCTGCCGCTTTACTTTCTCGACTACGTCTGTGATAACGGACACTGCTGATCCTCCTTCTTATTTTTAATGCAAAAAAGGAAACCTTCCGAGTTCCCTCAGTTTATCTTCAAATCATCTATATGGATTAAATTGCGGTACTCCAGCAAAGTCGACATGGCGTGGTGTTCCGCCGGGATGCCGGCCTCCTGGGCGCGGGCAATGGGATTGAGCCCCCCGAGGAGGATCAGGCCTATCTTGTTCACGTCCACAGGTATGTGGCAGACCGACTCGCTTTTCTCACCAAAGGCGAATACGCCGTGAATGCCGGCGCCCTTGAGCAGCTCAAGGATGTTCCGGGCCAGCTCGCCGCATATCCCGGGGATTTCTCTGTAATTCGCGAGGACTTTGCCCTTTCCGGTTTCAACAGCCTTGCCCACGGATGTCATATTCGCCCTGATGAACGCCTCGGAGGGGTCCAGTGAAGAGCCGTTGTAGAATATAAGTTCGATAAAACGCAGCGGTCTGAAATCGATTGTCTCCAGGATCGCGCCAAACCTGGAGTCCATCGGGATGCCGCTCTTCAGAAAGACGCCGTTCACGACGATGCTGCACACCGTGGCCAGGGCTACCTTTCCGGGAGGCACTACCGAATCGCCGATCCTCTGCCCTTCTTCGGCCAGACAGACCAAGTCGCTCACGGAGAAGCAGCTCTTGAACACCGGCCTCATCAGCTCTAGCGCCGTTGCGAATTGGTCCTTTTCGAAAAATGAGATATTGACGGGCAGCAGACCCTGCTTCGAAACCGGGTCGAAAGTCGTCCGGAAAGCAAGCGTTTCTATCCGCGTAATCACAAACCCGATCTTGTCCTGGACGCGGGCGTTCTTGATCTCCTCGATCCCCTTCGGGGTGATTGTGCGCCCGTCGCGTCTTCCCACCAGCCTGGTGAGTCCCCTCTCGTCGGCGATTCGCAAGTGGTACCTGATGGTCCGCTCGCTCAAGACTATCCCCAGTTCGCTCAATTTCCGGGAAATGACTCGCGAGCCGAGGGGTTCCGGTGAATTGCACAAGGTCCTGAGGATCTGGTGCGTTTTCCTCTCGACTTCGTCGGGGTCGTAAAGGCCGACATTCTTTATGCTCTTCACTTTCATCATGGTTCCGCAATCGGCAACCTTTAACCATATTTCTTTTCCGAAATCAAACAAATTTGCGGTTTTTTGGCCGGTTTGCGACAATATTGAAGGATTTTCCTGGGTAAAATTCCACACGTTTGCCGTATTTTTCGGTAAGTATGTGTTTTTCAGGCCAAATCCGGGCCGGGTATCATTTTTGCAAAGAGGAATTGACGGTGATCAAAAATGAAGAAATTCGACCGCGTTACGACTGGCCTCAAGGGCCTGGATAAGATAATCGACAATCTGCGCGCCGGCGACAACGTAGTCTGGCAGGTTGACGAGATCGATGATTACAAGGGCTATGTATACCCCTATGTCAATGCGGCGCTCCGGGACGGGCGAAAAGTCGTTTATATAAGGTTCGGCAATCACCCTGCACTTTTTGAGCGGGGGAACGGAGTTATCATCCATGAGCTTGATGCGACGGCGGGGTTCGAATCTTTTTCCTTGCAGCTCCATAAGGTGATCGAAAAAGAAGGCCGGGAGACCTTTTATGTCTTCGACTGCCTCTCAGACCTCCTCTCTGCCTGGGCCACCGACCTGATGATCGGGAATTTCTTTCTAATCACCTGCCCGTACCTGTTTGACATGGATACGCTGGCCTACTTTGCCATCCTGAGGAACAGCCATTCCTTCAAGACCATCGCGCGGATCCGGGAAACGACGCAGGTACTGCTCGAGATTTACAAGTTCAACGGAAGCTCCTGCATCCATCCGCTCAAGGCATCCGGCCGTTATTCGCCGACGATGTTTCTCCCGCACGTCAAGAAAGGCGCGGAATTCGTGCCCATAATCAACAGCTCCGAAGCTGCCGACCTCTTCCTGCACATGTCCAAAAAAGGCCTGGCCCTGTCAAGGCGCAACCTGGATTACTGGGACAGGCTTTTTATCGACATTGAGGACCTCCTGGCCCAGGGAGCCCAGAAAGCCAAGTCGAAGCGCGCCCGGGAAATGGTCGACCAGGTCAGCCCACTGCTGATCGGCCGGGAGGAAAGGATGCTTGCCCTCGCCAAGAAATACCTGACCCTTGCAGACCTGCTCCGCATCAAGGAAAGGATGGTCGGATCCGGCTTTGTCGGCGGAAAAACAGTGGGAATGCTGATAGCGGGAAGCATCATGAAGACCGAGCGGCCGGAATGGTCAAACACCCTGGAACAGCACGATTCCTTTTATATAGGTTCGGACATTTTCTATTCCTATATTGTGCAGAACGGCCTCTGGAAGATGTTTATGCGCCAGAGGACGCGCGAGGAATATTTCTCCATGGCGGCGCAGCTGCGGGAGAGCATCCTCAAAGGCGTATTCCCCGAGGAAGTGAAAGAGCAGTTCCAGATCATGCTCGAATATTACGGCCAGTCGCCGATAATAGTGCGCTCGAGCAGCTTGCTGGAAGACGCATTCGGCAACGCCTTTGCCGGCAAGTACGAAAGCATTTTCTGCCCGAACCAGGGCTCGCCGGAAATGCGTTATGAGTATTTCGAGCAGGCCGTCAGGAGGATTTACGCCAGCTCGATGAATGAGAGCGCCCTCGTTTACCGCCTTCAGCACGGCCTCGACCAGAAGGACGAGCTCATGTCGCTGCTCGTCCAGCGCGTGTCCGGGTGTTCCCGCAAGCGGTACTTCTTCCCGGAGATCGCCGGGGTCGGCTTTTCGCGCAACCCTTTCACCTGGTCTCCGGAACTTGACCCGACAGCGGGCATGCTGAGGCTTGTCCACGGCCTGGGCACCCGCGCGGTAATGAGGGATGTCGGGGATTACCCGCGCATAGTCGCCCTCGACAATCCCCTTATGAAACCCCATGCCGGGATCGAAGACACAAGGAAATATTCCCAGCACGAAGTCGATGTGATCAATGTCGAGAAGAACCGGTTTGAAACAGTTGACCTGGACGAATTGATTAAGGAGGGCGTCGGATCGCGTCTGGACCTCATCGGCCTCAGGGACCATTCCTCGGGTTACGGCGGCTACGGAGACGACGGTTCGTGGGTCCTGACCTTCGACGAAATGATGGCCGGGACCAGAATTGTCCCCCTCATGTCCGACATGCTCAAGACGCTAGAGAAGGCATACCGGTACCCGGTAGATACCGAGTTTACGGTGAATTTCTCGCCCGACGGGGAGTTGAAGATCAACCTTCTCCAGTGCAGGCCGCTGCAGACGAAAGGCCGGCCGCGAAGGGTCAAAATCCCCGCCGTGGAGAAAGACAGGGTGTTCCTCAGCCAGAAGGGCAATTTCATGGGTGGGTCAATTTCCCAGCAGGTCCGGACGATTATTTATGTCGACCCCGAAAAATACTCCGACCTGCACCGATCGGACCGCTACGGCGTAGCGAGGCTTATCGGCGGTATTAACCGGAAGATCATGGACCGCAGCGAAAATACCGTCTTCCTGCTCGGCCCCGGCCGGTGGGGCTCGTCCTCGCCGTTCCTGGGGGTGCCAGTGACGTTTGCGGAAATAAGCCGAATCTCCATCCTGGGCGAAATAGCTTACAAGCAGAAAGGCATGGAGCCGGACCTCTCGTTCGGAACGCATTTCTTCCAGGACCTGGTGGAGAATGACATCTATTATATTGCCGTTTTCCCCGAAACGCCGGGCGTGGTGTTCTCCCCGGACATGCCCGCCCGCTACGGGGAATCTTCGGACCTGGTGGACCCCAAGTACCGGCCCGTTGTCAAAGTGTTCGATGTCCCCGATATGACGCTTATGGCGGACATACTCTCCAGGAACCTGGTCTGCTTTGAAGGCGCCAGGCACAAAAAGAGGCTGGAATAAAAGACGGAATAGCAGGACCGCAATAACGTAACCGGAATAACAGGTCGTAATCACACGACCGGAGTTGCACAAATAGATGAAAAGGAAATTTGTTGTCCTTCAACACACGCCGTGGGAGAAACCCGGCAGGCACCTCGTCAATTCCGCCCGCAAAAGAAGGATCAGGCTCGATCTGGCCCGCCTCTGGCAGGAGCCCGTCCCCGACGTGTCCGTGTATGACGCCGTCGTGATCCTGGGCGGCACGCCCAATGTCTCGGAGGAAGACAGCTACCCATACCTGCGGGATGAGAAAGAGGCGATCAGGAAGGCAATAGGCCTGAACAAGCCCTGCCTCGGCTTTTGCCTGGGGCACCAGCTCCTGGGAGACGCGCTGGGGGCCAGGGTGGAGCCGAACTTCTGCCGCAGCATAGGCTTCATCCAGGGACAGATCACGCGCGATGGAAGGAACCACCCCGTGTTTACCGATCTTCCAACCACCATCAACCTCTTCAAATGGCACTCCCAGGCAATCGCCCCACCCTTCCCGAAGGAAATGGAAATTCTCGCGACCTCGGCCGATTGCCAGGTTGAGAGCTTTTCCGTGCGCGGCAGGCCGCATATCGTGGGCTTCCAGTTCGACAACTACGCCGCGGCTTACGCGGACGTGTGCAACTGGATCGAGGGCGACCGCGACTGGCTGGAACGGTCCGGGATCGACTGCGATGCCCTGCGCCGGACCGCCCGTGAGCAGGAACAACTTATGGCGGCGCAGTTCGAATTGATTTTTGACAATTACGTGAACCTTATCTGTAATCAGGTGTAAGTCCGTTGGTCCGCCGGGCCGTAGCGCAGCCATAAGCCTGTGTTGCTCATTTCGACAGGCTCAATGAGCGATCTAAAACCGTTCGCTTAGCCTGTCGAAGCGACACAATCCCCCCAACTTCCCACAATTGTGTTTTTTATCTTTTTTGAGCCCAACAATTTTGTGGATAATTTTGGGCCCAAAACGCCGTTTTTGCATGCAACCCCCCTTTATCCTTAATTTTTCGAGGATGGCCTGCCTTTTGCTTATCAGAGAATGCGGCAAAAACTCCCACTTTTGGATGCCTGCCGCAAAACCCCGGTCCGACTGACAGCTGCAGCCGGAGGGGAAACCTGGAAAGGATACCGGCTGTGCTTTACTGTGCTCCAAGCAAGAAATACAACGATTTTGTGATCGAGCGCGATACCGCGAAATGCATCGATTGCCAGGTCTGTGTGCGCCAATGCTCGTATGAGGCCCACCTATATGATGAATCGACAGGCAAGGTGTTTGCCGATGAGGTCAAGTGCGTGGGGTGCCACAGGTGCGAGGCGCTTTGCCCTACCGGCGCGCTGACCATAAGGCAGAACCCTTCCGAATTCCGGGACAACGCAGTCTGGAAGCCCTGGTTCATCAAAAACATTTACAAGCAGGCCGACACCGGAGGAGTCCTGCTGACCGGCATGGGGAACGCCTACCCATATCCGGTATACTGGGACAAGATGCTCCTCGACGCCAGCCAGGTGACAAACCCTTCCATCGACCCGCTGCGGGAGCCGATGGAGCTGCGCACATACCTGGGCGCCAAGCCGGACGCCCTCAAGATCGAAAAGGTGGACGGGAAGGCAAAGCTCGCCGACGGCTTCACTCCCCAGATCGCGATCGAGTACCCAATCGTATTCTCGGCCATGTCTTACGGCTCCATAAACCTGAACGTGCACAAAGGCCTTGCGAGGGCCGCCGAGGAAATGGGCACCCTTTACAACACCGGCGAGGGCGGGCTCCATCCATCCCTGTACCGCTATGGGAAGAACACCATAGTCCAGTGCGCTTCCGGGAGGTTCGGCGTCCACAGCGATTATCTTAACGCGGGCGTCGCCGTCGAGATAAAGATCGGGCAGGGCGCGAAGCCCGGCATCGGCGGCCATCTTCCCGGAGAGAAGATCGGCCCGGAGATATCGCTGACCAGGATGATCCCGGTCGGCACGGACGCCCTTTCGCCCGCGCCGCACCACGATATCTACTCGATCGAGGACCTCAGGCAGCTGATATTCGCCATCAAGGAAGCCACCGATTACAAAAAGCCCGTATTCGTGAAAATTGCCGCGGTCCACAACGCGGCCGCAATCGCCAGCGGCATGGTGCGGGCGGGGGCCGATGTGATTACGCTGGACGGCTTCCGCGGCGGGACCGGGGCCGCTCCCACTATGATCAGGGACAATGTCGGCATCCCGATTGAGCTTGCGCTTGCCTCTGTTGACGAGAGGCTCCGGCAGGAAGGGATAAGGAACCACGCATCCCTGCTCGTGGCGGGAGGCATCCGCTGCAGCGCCGACGCGGTGAAAGCGATTGCCCTGGGGGCGGATGCCGTTTACATCGGGACGGCGGCTCTCATTTCCGTGGGGTGCTCGGTGTGCCAGCGCTGCTATACCGGCAAGTGCCCGTGGGGGATCGCAACCAACGATCCGTATCTGGCAAAGAGAGTCAACCCCGATATCGCCCACGAGAGGCTTGCCAACCTCATCCGGGCGTGGGGCCACGAGATTCAGGAAATGCTGGGCGGCATGGGTCTGAACGCGATCGAAAGCCTCCGCGGCAACAGGGAGAAGCTCAGGGGGATAGGCCTGAACGAGGAAGAGCTCAATGTCCTAGGGATCAAACACGCCGGGGCATAAGGATTAAACTTCAAGCAGCCAGTGCGTTTGAACCCGGCGCACCGCTGCTTCAACCGGGCGCGCGCGGGACACCGGGGCGCCTGAAGGAAAACAGGATGAAAAGAGTCTACCAGAAAGAAGAAGTCTGCATCGGTTGCCGCCTGTGCGAGATAGGATGCATCGTGGAGCATTCGCCCGCCAGGGACGCTGTAAAAGCGTTCAAGAATGTTTATCCGCGCCCCCAATCGCGCAACATTGTGGAACAGAAGGGACCTCTGACATTTTCCGTTAACTGCCGTCATTGCGACGAGCCGGCCTGCGTTTACGTGTGCATCGCGGGAGCGATTGTAAAGGACCCGGAGACCGGGATTGTGAAGCAGGACCATGACAGGTGCGTCGGCTGCTGGTCATGCATCATGGCTTGTCCGTACGGCGTGATCCGCAGGAACGCCGCCGAGGACAAGGCCATGAAATGCGATAGCTGTCCCGACCGGAAGATCCCGGCGTGCGTCGACGCCTGCCCCAACCGGGCGCTTGTATTCGAGGAGAGGTAAGCCATGCATCACTTGATAATAGGAAACGGGGTTGCCTGCGTCGGCGCTATCGAGGCCGTCAGGTCGGTCGACCGGGAAAGCCCCATAACCGTGATTTCTTCCGAGCCCCACAGGGTGTACGGGCGCCCCCTGATCTCCAGCCTGCTGAGCGGCAAGGTCCGGGAGGAGGATGTCTTCTACCGGCCCGAAGATTTTTATGAAAAAAACAAAGTTTCCGCCCTGCTGGGAAAGACGGTTGCCGAGATAAGGACGGGAACCAGGCAGGTTGTCCTGGAAAGCGGGGAAGTGATCGCGTTCGACAAGCTCCTGATCGCAACGGGCGGCGTCCCCTTCATCCCTCCCATTGAGGGGCGGCACGGCCCGGACGTCTACGTCTTCACGACGCTTGATGACGCGCGCAGGCTCGACGGACTGACCGGGAAAACCCGGGAGATTGTCGTTCTGGGCGGAGGCCTCATCGGACTGAAAGCGGCCGAGAGCCTCCACGACAGGGGCATGAAAATAACGGTAGTGGAGCTGGCGGACCGGATCCTCAGCGCCGCATTTGACTCGGAAGCGGGAGGGATTATAGCAAAGCGCCTCGCCGGCGTCGGCATTAACCTGGTCCTCAATAATACTGTCAGGGAGATAGTCCGGTCAAGGAAACGCGTCAGGAAGGTCGTGCTCAACGACGGCTCAACCATACCGTGCGAGGCCGTTGTGATTGCGATCGGGGTCGTCCCGAACAAGGAACTGGCCGCGAGGGCCGGCATCAGGGTCAACCGCGGCATCGTGACGGACAGCTCCATGCAGACGGACGTTTCCGGCGTCTACGCTGCAGGCGATGTCGCCGAAGCCGACGACATGCTCGCGGGAGAAAAGCGGGTGACGCCGATCTGGCCCAATGCTTATATACAGGGCCGGCACGCGGGACTTGCAATGGCGGGCGCCCCGAAGGCGTACGCCGGAAGCATTCCCATGAACTCGATCGAGTTCTACGGGGTTCCGACCGTTTCGATAGGGATCGCCAACCCGCCCGCTGAGGGTTTTGAAGTCCTGGCCCGCCTCGAGCCGAAGGCGGATTTTTACCGGAAGATAGTCCTCAGGGAAGGCAGGCTTGTCGGGGCCGTCCTGGTCGGCCGTATCGAGAGGTCGGGGATCCTTGCCGGGCTGATAAGGAAAGGCACAAACGTCGAATGCATAAAGCAGGACCTGCTTCGCGACGATTTCGGGTTTTCGGACCTGCCCCTTGAAACCAGGCAGGAATTGCTTGCCGTGAACTCGTGATCCCCCCTTTATTAAAGGGGGGACAATCCGGAGTCGTCACTGAAAATCCCCCTGAATCCCCCTTTAGAAAAGGGGGACTAAAAAGAAGGATTTTGAACATGATTAACTTGAAAAACACAAACAGCCGGCCGTGGGATTTCCAGAAGGACATATCGGGCTGCGGCCTCTCGGGGCTCATCAATAAAGACGGCAAACGCGTCAGCGGGGAAGTGATCATGAAATCGATCAGGACCCAGCACGACAGGGGCAACGGCTTGGGCGGCGGCTTCGCGGCCTACGGCATATACCCGGATTTCAAGGACCATTATGCCGTCCACGTAATGTGTGAGAGCAAGGAGGCCCTCAACGAATTCGAGTGCTTCCTGAAGGACGTCACAACTATCGACCAGCAGGAACGCATCCCCACCCGCACGGGAACACCGATCACAAATGCCCCGCTGCTGATGAGATATTTCGTCAAGCCCAATACTGAAATCGACAATCCCCTGTTCGACAAGGGGATGAGCGACGACGACTTCATGGTCCGCATGGTGATGAAAATCAACATGGACATAAACGGGGCGTTCGTCTTCTCGAGCGGCAGGAACATGGGCGCGTTCAAGGGAGTGGGCTATCCCGAGGACATAGCGGATTTCTTCAGGCTCGACGAATACCGAGGTTACATGTGGACGGCACACAACCGTTTTCCGACCAACACGCCAGGTTGGTGGGGCGGCGCCCATCCCTTCACCGTCCTCGACTGGTCGATAGTTCACAACGGTGAGATATCCTCGTACGGCATCAACAAGCGCTACCTCGAGATGTTCGGTTACCATTGCACGCTGCTGACGGATACGGAAGTAGTCGCCTACCTTCTTGACCTGCTGATCCGCAGGCACGGGCTGCCCATCGATGTCGCGTGCCTCGCGCTGGCCCCGCCGTTCTGGAACGAGATGGACCGGATGGAGCCCGAAAAGAAGAAGCTCTGCGAGGCAATACGGATGGTATATGCGAGCGCCCTGCTGAACGGCCCGTTTGCCATCCTGTTCGCGTTCAACGGCGGGCTGGTGGGCCTTAACGACCGGATCAAACTGAGGCCGCTGATAGCTGCGACCAAGGGCCAGACCGTCTACATGGCAAGCGAGGAATCCGCGATCCGCGAGATATGTCCCGACCCGGAGAAGATCTGGGCCCCCAAGGCCGGCGATCCCCTGCTAGCCAGGCTGAACCCGGGGGTGATCAACTGAGCGGGACTGTCGCTACAGGGGCGAGCCACTTCCGTTGCTACGATTATTCCCTTGCCTGGCGGTAGGGATCAAGGGACAAGGCACAAGAGGCAGTCACTTCAGCAGCCGCGTTTCATAAAAGAACTGGATGCCCGATCAGGTCGGGCATGATGAGTCGGTTGTCGCCAACCCTCTCCCCGGCCCTTCCCATAAAGGGCGAAGGAGAGGAGATCAGCCCGAGCGGGTAATTCAAACCGCCTTTTATATTCCTACAATTGTGTATTTATTTTTGTAGCCCACCAACATTTTTGTTTTAAAACCCGCCCCAAAAACGCCAAATTTGCGCGCAACCCCCCGATATCACACAGTTCAGCCTTATGGCCCGCCTTTTGCTTTAGAATAATCCGGGCAGATAGACTTGCTCTCGAGCACAGCTTCTCCCCGAACGGTTCAAAGAATTAAATCCGGGCGCATTAAATAGAGTTGGAGGGAGAAAATGGAAATCAATGCAGAAGGGATCTATTACAAGGACCTGAACAAGATGATCCGCCAGGCGGTTTCCCGGGGCGAGCACAGCTTCATCCTCAGGAACATAAACGGCCAGCGCTATATAGGGAACGGGATCGACAAGAAGATAAAGCTGGTAATCAAGGGTACGCCGGGACAGGACATGGCCGCCTTCATGAAGGGCCCGGAGATAGTGGTTGAAGGCAACGCCCAGGACGGCATCGGCAACACCATGGATGACGGAAAGATCGTGGTGCGCGGCATGGCCGGCGACATAGTCGGCTACGGCATGCGCGGCGGACAGATCTATATAGGCGGGGACGTCGGCTACAGGGTCGGCATCCACATGAAGTCCTTCGAGGAGAAAATCCCCGTAATCGTCATCGGAGGGAAAGCCGGCGATTTCCTCGGCGAGTACATGGCGGGCGGCATCATCATCCTCCTGGGTATGCTGGGCCAATCCGATCCCGGCCAGCCATTGGCGGGGAATTTCCTGGGTACCGGCATGCACGGCGGGGCCATTTACACCAGGGGCCCGGTCGACAAGCACAGCCTGGGAAAGGGCCTGGGCATCAAAGAGGCCTGCCCCCCGGAGATCAACAGCATAAAGCCATACCTTGAGGAATTCTGCCGCCACTTCAACGTGGACCTGGACGACGAGATTCTCAACGAAAAATTTTATTGCATATACCCGACCACCCATCGCCCCTACGGCAATATGTATGCATATTGATTGAGGTATTTTCCGCATTCCCATTTGGCTGAAAATCTCTTTCTAATTGCATATTTACGCGCTTGGTGGTAGTATCCGCCCCCTATGGTTTCCATAATAGATTACCGGGCCGGCAACCTGAGAAGCGTTGAGCGGGCCCTTAACAGAATCGGTGTGCCATGCCGTGTTACGGCTGATTGCGAAGAGGTAAAATCTTCGGAGCGGATCATATTCCCCGGAGTCGGCGCGGCCGGCCGGGCAATGTCCAATTTGAGGGAACTCGGGATGGACCGGGTGCTCGCCGAAGCTTTCGAGTCCGGGAAGCCGATCCTCGGAATCTGCCTCGGCGCCCAGATCGTCCTGGAAAAGAGCGAAGAGAATGAAGCATCCTGCCTCGGCCTGATCAAAGGTTCGACAAGGCGTTTCCCCGAGTCCTTATCGTCGGGAAACAACCGGCTGAAAATCCCCCACATGGGCTGGAACGGGCTCAACGTGAAGACGCATCACCCGGTCCTCGACGGGATCAACGCCGAAGACGAGTTTTACTTCGTCCATTCTTATTATCCCAACCCATCCGGAAGTGAATGCGTCCTGGCCCGGACGGATTACGGGATTATGTTCCCTTCCGTGGTCGGCACGCGCAACCTGGTGGCCATGCAGTTTCACCCGGAAAAAAGCGGCCCGGCCGGGTTGAGGATACTCCGCAATTTTTGCACGTGGGATGGAGATGCTTAGCAGAAGGATCATACCCTGCCTGGATGTCCGCGATGGAATCCTCACCAAGGGAATAAAATTCAAGGGCAACATCGATATCGGAGATCCGGTGGAGATGGCCAGGCTCTACTATGAACAGGGCGCGGACGAGATCGTGTTTTACGACATCACGGCTTCGAGCGACCGGCGCGACATCATGATCGACGT
>CAZKYN010000034.1:0-18952 GCA_964556675.1 uncultured Syntrophaceae bacterium | reverse complement strand
CCGAAATCCCTGTCGAGCGCCAGGGCGGTCTCGCCGGGGTCCCTGCCTGCAATGGTTACAGACACGACGGCCGTCCGGCGGTCCGGGTCTCCGGCCCCGTAAAGGCGGATGTTCCGGTTCTCGGAAATGCCGTCCAGCAGGAGCCCCGTCAGGGAGCGTTCATATTCCCGGATTTTTTCAATTCCTTTGCCCTGGATGAATTCCACCCCCGCGCGCAGCCCGCACAAGCCCGGCACGTTGAGTGTTCCCGATTCAAGGCAATCGGGCAGAAATGAGGGCTGTTCAAGGCTTTCCGACCTGCTCCCGGTCCCGCCCTGGATGAAAGGCTCAAGACTCACTGAAGGCCCGACATACAGTCCTCCCGTGCCCATCGGCCCCAGGAGGCCCTTGTGACCGGAAAATGCAAGCATGTCTATCCCGCAAGCCCGGACATCTATCGGCAGGACGCCCGCAGTCTGGGCCGCATCCACGAGCAGGGGAATTTCAGGGAGCAGCTGTTTGACCTCTGTCACAGGGAGAATGGTCCCGCACACGTTGGACGCATGGGTCAGGACGATGAGCGACGTATCCTTCCCGACGGAGCGCTTCACATCCGCGGGGTCAAGCTCCCCTTTGCCGCTGCAGGGCACAACAGTATAGGTGATAAGCCCTTTCCGGTACAGGGACTGGAGGGGCCTCATCACTGAATTATGCTCCATGGACGAGGTGACTACATGGCCGCCGGTCTTCAGAAATCCCTGAAGCGCGGTATCCAGGGCGCCGGTGGCGTTCCAGGAGAAAACGATGCGAGAGGAGTCTCCGGCATTGAACAGGCCGGCGACTGCTTCACGCGCCGCGAATACTTCGCGGGCGGCATCGGCGGCGAGCCGGTGCCCGCTGCGGCCGGGGTTGCCGCACCTTTTCCTGCCGCACTCGACGACCGCCTCCCAGACGGAATCCGGCTTGGGCCAGGAAGTGGCCGCATAGTCCATGTAAATCAAGGCTGCACCACTTTATCAAAAGACTGCAGGGCCGAAATAATCTCGAACATGTTGGTCAGCTTCCCGACCCGGAGCTTCTCCTTGAGCCCATAGAAATCCACGCATGTCCCGCAACAGCGCACCTCCGTGCCCCGCCTCTCATATTCCCTGAGATCATCCAGGATGACGGACCCCTCGGCCGCCAGCTTGACCCCGGAGTTGAGCATGATTATCAGCCGGGGGAACCCTTGTGTATCGGGAAGGGATTTTATGAAGCTTCTGATCAGGACCTTGCCGAGTTCGTCATCGCCCCGCCCGATAACGTCCGAGGATAAATAAACAATGTATTCACTTTTTGCATGGGCCGCGGGGGAAGCGCCCTCACCCGCCGCGGCGTTTCCCCGCTTCAGGGAAATGCGGACCAGTTTGCCTTCGACGGATTTTCGGGCCGTCCAGCCCAGTCCGGCGGCAAAGTTCGTAACATTCGAGCAGGCCGTTTCATTGTCCACGAGCACGTCTATTTCCTCGCCCGTGAACCCCTCCAAGGCTTTCTTCGTTTCCACGACGGGCCGGGGGCATGTCAGGCCCCGGCAGTCGACGACTTTCTTTTCCATTTGAATCTCCTGTAATTAAAGAAAAGAAATATGAGGCAATTTTGATTTCTACATGACGATACTTTATCTGTCCAATAAATATTAGTTATGGACATATAACCGCATGACAAGCTGAACGAAGTCCTTTTTTAGAATCGTCCGCAATCGGCCCGGAATTGATTAAAAAGAAAAGGCAGGGAACCGTCCACCCTGCCTTTGCCCGGACTGCCCCGGATTTGAATTTTCCTTCAGCCTTCCCGAAAAGAAGCCAGCGCCTCGCTCAGGGACTTTCGGATTGCGAACAGGTCGTATAGCAGGGTGATGTTGAAGAGATTTTCAACCGTCTCGGACATATTTGCCAGCACCAGCTTCCCTCCCCTTTCCCTGAGTTTTTTCTCCAGAGAGATTATCGCCCGCAAGCCGCTCGAGCTCAGGTATTCCAGCTTTTCAAAATCCATGACAATCTTTGCGACGCCCTCATCGAGCAGATCGTTCAATCTGGTTTCCGTCTTCATGGAGCCGGCCAGGTCCATCCTCCCCTCCAGGAAGACGATCCGGATGTCGCCCTCATTTAAAACATTCAATGCCATTTTGTGCAACTCTACCCGCCTCCCCTTAATTTTTTTTTTAATATGATCCGGTTGGCAGACCCGTCCCGGGAGGCGTGGACCTCGTCCATCAACTCGTGGATAATGAACAGTCCATAACCGCCTTCTCCGGATTTGTCGGCCGGCAGGCCGGCGGGCCGGTCTTCCGGCATCCGGTTGCGGCCGTAGTCCGTGAACGTGACCGTGACGCAGTCCTTGTCCGCCTCGGCATCGACCCGGATCAGCCCGTCCGTCTTCTTTTCGTAGGCGTGCATGTAGATATTGGAGAAGACCTCGTCGCAGGAAATCATCACGTCGTATTTGGCGCGTTCCGGCACTTGCGATTCGTCAAGGAACTCGCCGAGCCGCGAGCTTAATATCTCCGAATCTTCAGGGACGCTGCGCAGGTCCATGGCAATGCTCTTCGCGCTCATTTAACGGTTCCTTTATCGGGCGCAACGACGGGCGGGTCGGGAAATCTTACGGCAAGGATCGTCAGGTCGTCAAATTGCTCGGAACGGCCCTGGAACCGGAGGACATCCGTCATTAGCCCGTCGACTGTTTCTTCGGCGCTGCTGTCCTGCCTGCTCTCAATATACCGGATGATCTGCGCCTCCCCGAACTGCTCCCCTTTCTCGTTCAGGGCATCGGTCACGCCGTCCGTGTACAAAAACAGGAGGTCCCCGGGCCTGTACTTGATTGTTACCGGCTCAAACCTTGAGTCCTCCCTGACCCCGAGCGGCCGGGTCGTGCTCGCCAGCCTGATCAGCTTCTTCCGGGAATAGCTGTAAAGGAACTGGTTGCCGTGCCCCGCGTTGACATACTTGATTGTCTTGTGCGTGGAATTGACCATGCAGCAGAAGCAGGTGACAAACATGCTCGATTTCGATTCGGCGCAGATGAAACGGTTCGCCACCTGGAGCACCCTTGCCGGGTCCCTGGTCTGCTGGAACAGCATGCGCAGGATGCTGTGGGAGATCGCCATGAAAAGGCCCGCCGATATGCCCTTGCCGGAGACATCGGCTATGATTGTGCCCACCCGGTTCTTGCTCAGCGGGATAAAATCGTAAAAATCCCCGCCCACGATCTTGGCAGGCAGGTTCATGGCCGCCACCTCCACGATCCCCCGGGTGGAGAACCGCTTGGGTATGATGTCCTGCTGGATCCGGGACGCGATGGTCAACTCCGAGTCCAGTTTCTGCTTTTCCCGGAATTCCTCAAACAGCCGCAGGTGGTAATAGTTCTCGATTATCTGCCGGGCAAGCATCTCCAGGAGCTGCACGTCCTCTTTGATATAGGGCCGGCTTGTCCGGCGCTCCGTCACGGAGAGGAACGACACTATCCTGTTCCTCATCCTCATGGGCACGACTATGAAGGAATCGTCGGAATAAGCGCCTTGTGAACGGCCCTGCGAGAAGCGGTCATCCTCTTTTATGTTGGCGCAGAATACCGCTGCGCCGGTTTCGGAGACATGCTGCAGGATTCGGCAGTCCGTTATATGCCGGCCCGCAAGCGATTCGGGGATGCCGGTCCCGCGCAGAAGCCTGAACCGCCCCTTGACCCTGTTGACAATCGAGACCCGGCCGGAATCCATGATCTCGCTCACTATCCGGACGTTTTTGTCGAGCAGCTCGTCTACGGTGTCGCACTCGTTTATCGAATCGGCCAGCCGGTACAGCGCGTACGACTCCTGGGCCTTCCTCTCCATATCCCGGTAAAGCTCGCGGTTGTTGATGGCAAGGGCCGCAAAATCGGAAAACGCCTGGAGGAGAGATAAATCCTCCGCCGTAAAATCGCCGCCCCCCGATTTATTCACCGTCTGGATGACCCCGATGATCTTCCCGCTGATTTTCAACGGAGCGCACATGATATTCCGGGTGACGATATTTACCTCTTCATCAATCTTCCGGAACAGCCGTGTCTCGTCCGCGGCATGATTTATTATCAAACCCTCTCCTGATTCGGCGACAATGCCGGCGACGCTTTTTCCCCTGGGGACCCTTATCTGCCGGAGGAATGAATGCCTGTTGTCCGTTGCAGTAATATAGTACAGGTCCCTTGATTCGGGATCGATGCGCAGGATGGCGCTCCATTCCGCATTAAGCAGGTTCCTGGCCTCGTCCATGATTGAGGCCAGGGTCTTTTCCAGGTCAAGGGTGGTGACGATCCTGTTGAGGATCCCCATTATGGATATCAGTTTTTTTTCAGGGTGCATATTTCGGGCAACTTTCATCCCAGCTCAATCTTGGCGGATCACTGCGGCAGACCGGCGGCAGGATAATCGATTCTTATTGGGGTCATGTCCAGAACAGTTTGCAATTTATTTTGAAGAAAGCCATCGAGTAATGTCCTATGCGGTCTTGAGGATTTCATGGGGGACATGGGCGATGCCCCTGCTTTCGATTCGCTCTCCAGCTCATGCGACTATCTTTTTTCACTGCCGAAGTAATCGAAGGGCTGAAAAGGTTCACTTCGGGCTATACGTTCAATTCTCTGTTTTTTCGACAGGCATATTCGGTTACAAAGCCGTCGTCCGACTTGCACTTCTCTATTACAAATCCGGCCTTTTCCAATAATCCGGCCATGATCCAATTAAATGTGCTGTACTCATCCCTGATATGTGTCTCGACCTCAATGCCGAATTCCTCTCCTGCGACCTTTTTCAATTCGAAAATCCAGGAATTTATTTTAGTGATAAATTCGCAAGGATCAAAATGATACACTACATCGTGAATGTAAAGCTGACCGCCGATCTTCAACATTTGATTGATTCGAAATAACGCAATCTGCTTCCAGAAGTCCGGCAAATGGTGAAGCGCGGCTTTCGTAATGACCAGATCCGCCGGCTCATCTTCATGCTTATAGCTTAAAAAACCGGCATTCACGAACCTGATATTATTTTTTTCAGCAATTTTTTTCCTGGCCTGCTCAATCATTGCGTCCGAGACATCAACGGCGTATACGGCTTTAAACAAGTCTGCGGCAAAGATTGATGCAGCGCCGGTGCCGCAACCCAAGTCAATAATGATCTTATCCTTTGTATCCCGAATTTCAAGAAGCTCCATCATCCCCGCAAATTCTTTTTCATAATTACGGAATCTGCCATGCCGGTCATCATAATTTTCAGCTTGTTCGGCCTTTGCATAATCAACACCGCAATGTTTGAACTCATCGTATAACCAATTATGCACCTTCATTCCCTTTCTCTGTTGTCGGCCTGGTCCGGTTTACGGCCGCCGGACTCCGGGCGATGTCGCCATGGCAATCCGGAGATCTGCCATGTGATCATGTCAGTTCTTTGTCACAGTCGATTCCTCAGGTCAAGTTTGCATATTCTTTTCGTATTAATGCCGGTCAATGTGCGCAGGGAGGATGTCAATAAAGAAGCTCTCCAGTTCCTTATCCGGATACGGGGGCAATATCAGGCAGACGGAAGTTGGACGATTCATGCCGACCATCTCTTCAGCGCCCCTCCCGTCCTCCAGCGGTGCCACAGCAGGGCGGGAGAAAAGATGAAGATCCCCACAACCAGGGCCCAGGCCTGTATCGGCGTTGCCTTGAAAAACACGAGCGCCGCGTACATGCCGCCGGCCATGATCCAATGCATCCCCACTGTAATGCACATCGTGTACATGGTGTCTCCCGCCCCGCGCAGGGCCCCGGCGTACACCAGCAGGATGCCGTTTGAAAACACGTACAGGGCGGCCAACTGCAGCATGGACCCGGCCAGGGGCGCAGCGTTTGTGAAGATCGGGTCTGATACAGCCGGCCGGAAGAGCGCAACCATCAAGTGGGGCAGGAAAGCGAAAAACGGGAAAGCCGCCGCCGCGAACCCCCATGTCAATTTAAGCCCCGAGCGAGTCGCCCGGTTAGCCGCGGAGTATTCCCGGGCCGCCACGTAACGCCCGACCAGGCTGGTTACCCCAATTTCTATCCCGACAAGGGGAAGGAAACTGATCAGGTCCCAGTTGAACAGTATGGTCGCAGCGGTGGCCGTGACGGGGCCCTGGCTGTGCAGCAGCACGACTATGGTATTGAACGCCAGGATATTAAGCAGCAGTCCGAGTCCCGAAGGGTACCCGAAGCGCAGCAGCGAACCCATCAGCCGGCTGTCGTATCTGAACGAGGCAGCCACCTTGTAAAGCCTGCGGTTTTCCCGATTAAGGTATGCATAAACCAGCACGGCCAGGCCGGCAATGTGGCCCAGGATGACGCCGTAAGCCGCCCCCCTGATTCCCATGGGACTGATGCCAAAATGCCCGAAAATCAGCGCCCAGGCGGCGAAGGCATTCACAAGAAGAGCGGAAAAAGCCGAGAGCATGACCACATGCGTCCGGCCTATGCCGCAGAAGAAGCCGCTCAGGGCCCCTCGAAGCAGGTTTAATCCCGAACCGACTATCAGGATGGAGAAATACGCGCTTTGCATGCGGGCCTGCTCCGGAGAAAGCCCGAGACTGCCGAAAACGTCCGCTGCATATGGGCCGAGCATGGCGAGGAGCGGCCACACACCCAATGCCACCAGGACTGCCTGAAACGCGGCACGGCTTGCGCCGCTCCGCTCTCCCGCCCCGTACTGCTGGGCCACCAGTGCCGTGGTATATCCGATCAGCCCCACGAAAAAGCCCATGCATTGAAACGCGGCGATGCCGCCGCCCATCCCGGCATTCATTGCCTCGGGCGAGAGCCTCGCCAGGAACAGCCTGCTGGTGAATATCATCAGCGTGTCGCAGCTCAGCGAAACAACCATCGGCAGGGCGACAGCCACCATCTCGCGGACAGACCCGGATTCCGATCCGGATTCAGATCCGATTTTAACCGGAATTTCAGACGCTTTCAGATCCATACGAATAAAATGGAAGAATAAAAAAGGTATCCAGGCCCGGGCCGGATACCGACATCAAATTACTCTATTTGCCTTTCTTTGAGATTAGCCGATTAAAACCGCAGCATAACGAGAGCCATACCTATCCCCTCTGGCAGGAAATTGCAAGCGTTCGATAGTGGTTTAACAGCGTGGAGTGGATTGAGCCCCCTCGCCTCACCCTCTCCCGTTCGAGGGGATGAGAGGGAGGACGAGGCGGGAGGGATTGCAGAAGATATCTCGCTTAAAAACAAACGTTATAAATTGATGTTGCCCTGATCATTCATTCTGTTCGTATCCAACCACGGTGTTATAGATGGCCCGATCGAAAAACAGGATTGAGCGGTTGACGAGGTCTATCGCATTGCGCAGGTCGAGTGCCGTGTCCAGAAAGCTTTCCGAATCCACGAGCAGCCATATGTGGCGCCTCGCTATGATCAGCGCCTGGATAACTTCCGAAACGGCAAAACCTTCCGCCCGTCGCTGCCTGCCGAGCGCCTGGTAGACTCTCTCTATGGCTTCCTTATTTGTTTCATCCGACATGAAGTGGTTAAATTCGCTGTAAACCTCATATACTCTGCTGTAGAGTTGGGCCTCTTCCAGGTTGCGGTAGGTCTTGGCCCCTGGATGTTTTTTTATGTCGGCCATGACACGCCTAGTCAGCGTATCCCAGTTGCGTTGAATAAGGTCCACGAGGTTTTTGGAAAGCGTTCTCATAATTTCCCCCTTCGGCGCTTTTTTAAAGAAAGTAGCGCGTTTTAAACTTCAGGGCCATACGGAAATTCCTGATGCGGGTTACGAAATTCCTGATTGAATTTTCAGTGTTTTCAGGCAAGATTATTGCGGCCTGGTTATAATTGAAACACAGGAACCCGGCAAGGAGGCGCCGTCAATGAAGACCCTGCATGCATATCGCGTTTTTCTAGTCCTGTGCTGCTTTGCCCCGGCAACGATTGTACCGGGTGCTGCAGTCGCGCACGGGCCCAAAGAGGTCAAACTTTCCTATGACGCATCGACCCGGACTCTCAGGGCGGATATCACGCACTCGCCTTTTTCGGGCGGCCATTACATCGAACAACTTGAGATCAAGAAAAACGGTAAGCCGGCAGCCGTCCAGAAATATAACGCCCAGCCGGCCGAAACATTCACTTATACTGTCAAGGTGGATGCAACAACCGGAGACGTCCTCGAAGTGAAGGCGGCCTGCAGCCGCTTCGGATCGAAAACGGAAAAGCTGATAGTCGGCAAATAGAATTCCAATTTTGCATGTCCGTGGGGCGGCACGGCCGCCTTTCACTATGAATTATCCGGGACTCGGGCCGGCCATTCACCTTTTGGAGGGAACAGATGCCGTGCCGGTCTTATTCCTGCAAACCTGCTCCGCAGTTGAAGCAGGATAGAACATCCCGGGGTTTGCCGCGAGTCGGTCTCGTATTCGCGCTTATATTTTGAGAACTTTACAAACCTCCGTGCCCGCCCTAAGCTGAATCAATCCGGATTTTAAAAGGGGTTGTTTATGTCCTCCCGGATTTCCGATCATTTTACGGAATTCGCCCCATCTTATGACAGGGTCAACCGGATCTTGAGCCTGGGGCTGGATGCGCGGTGGCGAGCCCGCCTGATCGGGAACATTGACCCGGCGCCCGGCCTCAGGGTCCTGGACCTGTGCGCAGGCACCTTATCCTGTTCCCGGAAAGTCCTCCGACGCTTTCCGGACGCGAGCGTGACGGCCGTGGACATCTGCCGCCCTATGCTGGACGCCGGCATTGCCAAAATAGAGGACCGTCTCAGGGCCCGGATAAAAACGATCTGTGCCGATGCCCTCGAACTGGATTTGCCCTCCCGCTCGTATGACGCGGCGGTCTGCTCCATGGGCATGAGACATCTGCCCAGGCAGGGGAAAATGCTGGAAGGCATCCGGGCGTGGCTGAAATGCGGCGGGCAACTTCTCATCCTGGATTTTTTCCGGCCCTCCACAACGGTCGCAAAAATATTCCACCTGACGGCCGGCAAATACATCCTCCCCCGGGCCGGCAGGTTCCTTGGAGGGTTCGGCCCCGCTTATGTCAATTTGCACGAATCCATCAGCCGTTTTTACAGCGCTCCGGAATATGAACGCCTTCTTCGGAAATATTCTTTTACCGTCCGGCGCCGGGAGGACCAGGCCTTCGGAATAGTTTCAATTATCCAGGCTTATTCCGACATTTAGAAGAAAAGGGCTATGTATATCCCCAACAGCGAAATCGTAAGGAGGCGCGCCGCCCGGGAGACGACCTTTTTTCTGACGGGCGCAACCGGATTTCTGGGCGGTCATCTTGCCGCCGAGCTGCTAAAGCAGGGGCATAAGGTTATCCTCCTTGCGAGGCCGGCCGGTCAACTGAGCGCGGCCGGGCGAATCCGCCAAATGCTGGACTGGTTCGAGCTCGATCCGTGCCATCTTGTCCGGCTCCGGGTCGCGCAGGGCCTGCTTGATTCACCCCGCTTAGGCCTCAGCGATGAAGCATACGGCGGTATTTTGAGCGACGTCGACGAGATCATCCATTGCGCATCGGACACCTCCTTCCTGGAGAGGAAGAGAGAGTCCGTGGAGAAAGCCAACGTCGCCGGGATGAAACACATGCTCGACTTTGCCTGCGGGGGCCGTCCTTACTTCTTCCATTACGTAAGCACCGTTTTCGCGGCAGGAAAAAGGGCGGGCGTTTGCAGGGAGGAAATCGATGGTAACGAGACATTTACGAATGTTTACGAGGAGACAAAAAGCAGGGCGGAAAAGCTGGCTATGGCAGCATGCAAAAAAAACGGATTGAGGCTTTCCATCTATCGCCCCTCTATCGTGTACGGGAATTCGGAAACCGGGCGGAGCACCCGCTTCAATGCCGTTTATTACCCCGTGAAAACGGTCTTGTTCATGAGGGATCTTTATTGCAGGGATATCTTTGAACGCAATGGCCATAAGGCAGCGGCAATGGGCGTGAGGCTTGCCCCTGACGGCTCTCTGTACATGCCCATCAGGGTGGAGGTCGTTGAAAACGGCGGCCTTAACCTTATCCCGGTGGACCATTTTATAAAGGCGTTCACCGCCATCCTGGAGGAGCGGCCTGACGGGGGGATATTCCATATTGTCAATCGCAAGTCCAAGAAGATTGAGGATCTGGTCGAATACACCCGGAAGATATTCAATATCACCGGGCTGGAAACTTATTGTATCGAGCCGTCGGGAACAAGGGAAAGGAACCCGCTGGAGACCCTGTTTGACAAGTATCTTGAAGTCTATGGCCCTTATATGAGGGATACACGGACATTTTTCGACGGCAATGCAAATTCCGTCCTGGCCGGCAAAGGCATCGTCTGTCCGGATTTCGATTATGAGAATTTTTCGCGCTGCATCGGATATGCAATATCCTGCGACTGGGGCTCAAAATTGTCCAACGGTCATCGCTGACGGGGGCAGGCAGATTTATTTGCGGAAGAATTTCGGGACCAGGATGGGCGTCCTGCTTTTATATTCGCGGTAACTTTCGCCAAGACGCTTCTCCAGTTCCGGCTCTTCGACGAGTTTGAATTCCAGGATGCTGAAACCTATGAAGGCCGGGGTAAAAACAAACAGGAGGGATGAAGACCCGGCAAGGAAGGCGCCCGCGAAGAGCATGAGAAACACGCCCGACAGCATTGGGTTCCTGACGTAAGCGTAGGGGCCGGTGTCGATGAGTCTGGGAGGCGGGTTGACGGGTATGGGCGTGCCTTTCGCTTTTATAAATTGCAGCACGGACCATATCCAGAGGCCTGCGCCGCAAGCCAGCAGCGGCAGGGAAATAATATAACTCCAGGGATGGCTGAGAGGCGGAGAGAGGCTGAAGAATGCATCGGCTTTCAAAGCAAGAAATATCGCCAGAAAGACAAGGAAAAGAAAAAATGAGGCAAAGACCGGCATCAAGAGTATCCGGACATGTCTTTTCCCGGTAACAACCTCGTAAATGAAATTAACGATTGTTTTCAAGCCCTTGCCGTCCCGTTTCAAAAATGTCCCGTCCCGGTTTTCAGACAAAGATATCCGCCCGGGTGATACCTCCGCCCCTGGAAGTGTATTGTATCCTGCAGCCCAGGCCCTCCAGAACCCGTTTGATAACATGGTTCTGCGAAGAGATCAGGCTCACAAAACGGGAAATGCCGCATTCCCTGCCGATTGCGACGACTCTCGAGAGCAAAATTCCGCCAAGCCCCAGGTTCTGCCAGTCGTCTGAAACAGCGACGGCCAGTTCGGTGAAATTATCTTCGGAGCTGAAACCATAGCGCCCCACGCCTATCACCGAGTCCTTTCCTCCTTCCCTTACCAACGCCAGGAGAGCAAAGTCGGCTGAATAATCGACATGGGTCAAGCTATACAGCAGGCTCTCGGAAAGGCCGGTCAGAGGGTTCAGGAAACGAAAATATATTGACTGCGAAGAGAGCCTGTTAAACAGGGCTGTGAGGAGTCCGCCGTCAGTCTCGAGAACGGGCCTGAGGAAAACCTCCCTTCCATTCTTAAGCCTGGTCCAGCTTTCATACTTGCTGGGATAGACCTCATTCATGACAGTTGCACATTTAATCCAGCCCCGCCGCAAACTCTTAATCGGCGGGTTTCGCCACAGCCCCTTCAATCTCCTCGATGCGCCGCCTCAAAGCAGGGGGCACCAGAGCCTTGCGGTTCTGCATGTAGTCGAAGCAGACCAGGACGCCCTCCCCCTCGGCTGCAAGCCTCTCCAGTTTATGGCTGAAGACCGCATAGGACATCACGAAACGGTCCTCGCCCACGCTTGCCACTCGGGCCCCGATCGAGACTGTGTCCGGGTAGCTGAGGGGCGCCCGGAAGCGGCATGCAGTTTCGGCCAGGATTGGTCCTATCGGGTTGCGGCCGATGAATTCCGGCATTTCCAGCCTTTCGAAATAGGCTATCCTTGCCGATTCAAAATAGCGGAAGTAGACAATATTGTTGATATGGCCGAAGGCGTCCATCTCGCCCCACGCCACCGGGGTTTTAACTATCACGGGAAAATCGGCCGGCATGGCCGCGCCCTTTGTCATTGTTTCGCTCCTTTCAAAGCGGAAGCCGCCTGATTGCGAAATGGTATAGAACAAAATATTTAAAAGCAAGGAAAGACAATCCCCCGGTGCTCCCTTGTTAAGTCGCTGTCAATTATATTGCCGTTAGCCGGTGTTTTGATGTATTTTTCCTTACTCGGGGGACAATGACCCTCCGTGAAATTTCACCATTCCCTAGGACTGTATGGCACAGAAACAGCAGGCATACCGTTTTCCCGAACCGCGGACAAAAGCGCAAGAGGTTTTCCTTGCCCAGCAGCAGGCATACATGGACAAGCCTTTCCCGGCTTACGAAGAAAGGCTGGAAACTCTGAAGAAGCTGGAAAGGCTCATCCTCGACAATACCGCGGAGATAGCGGCCGCCATTTCCAGCGATTTCGGGCACAGGAGCAGTTACGAAACCAGGTTCCTGGAAATATTTCCCGCCGTCTCCGGAATCCGCCATACCGCCCGCCGCCTGAAGAAATGGATGAAAGCCAGGGACCGTGATATTTCCATCCTGTACATGACGGGGCGCAACCGCGTGATCCCCCAGCCGAAGGGCGTTGTCGGAATAGTTGTCCCCTGGAACTACCCGCTGTTCCTGATGATCAGCCCTCTGACCGGCGCCCTGGCTGCGGGCAACCGCTGTATGGTAAAAATGGCCGCCAATTCCCGCAACCTGTGCAGGCTGATGGACGAATTGTTCAGCAGGACTTTCCCCAGGGACTTCCTTTCCGTCCTGCCGGACGTGACCGGCCCTGAATTTTCGGCGCTGCCTTTCGACCACATGATCTTTACCGGCTCAGCGGATTCCGGCAAAACTGTAATGCGCAGCGCCGCCGAAAACCTCTGCCCCGTTACTCTGGAGCTTGGCGGCAAGAGCCCGGTCGTAATCTGCGAGGATTTCGACTTGAAAGAGGCGGCAGCGCGTGTCCTTTACGGTAAGCTGGTCAATGCGGGCCAGACCTGCCTGGCGCCCGATTATCTTTTCGTTCCGGAAAAAAGTGTTGCGGAATTTGCCGAACTTGCCGGGCAGATCGCCGGCCGCAGATACCCCGACATCAATGACGACAACTACACGTCTATTATCGACGAGCGCTCGTACAAGAGATTGCGCGACACCCTGGATGACGCGGTATCCAGGGGGGCTTCAGCGATAAAGTTGACCCGGGGCGATTTCAACGATTCCCTGCGCAAGATCCCGCCCCACCTGGTCCTGGATGTGAATGACGATATGCGGATCATGAAAGAGGAGATATTCGGGCCCCTGCTGCCCGTGAAAACCTACCGCGACCTGGATGATGCCGTTGGCTATATCAACCGCAGGGACCGGCCTCTTGCCCTCTACCTGTTCAGCAATGATCCTGTGGTCCAGGAAAAGGTCCTTTACGGGACCCTCTCGGGAGGAGTCACGATTAACCATGTGCTTCTGCACATCGCCCAGCACGACCTGCCCTTCGGCGGCATCGGCCCCAGCGGCATGGGCCAGTACCACGGTATCGATGGCTTCAGGGAATTCAGCAAGATGCGCCCGGTTTTCACCTGTCCGGATATTCCCACGGCCGACTTGATTTGCCCGCCTTACAGGAAATTCCACGACATACTGTTTTCGCTTATGAACAAGCTCAAATTTTGAATGCCCCCCGGCCAGACGCACTGCGCCCGCATGGACCACGGCGGCTGCGGTCTGCTCGTGGGCGCCAGGGGCAACACTATTGTCGAAATAAAAGGAGACCCGGACGGCTGCTTGAACAAGGGATATACATGCTTCAAAGGAAGGGTTTCGGCCGACCGCCTGGCGCATCCGGACCGCCTCCTGGATCCTCTGAAACGGGCCGTTGCCCCCGTCCAGCTCCTCACGCCTTGCCTGTGAAATTTGTGCTTTATCGCAGGTCAACTTCCCTGCCGGTCGAAGCCGACCCACGTCGTGAGGTTCCCGGCAGGCTCGCGCTCCGCCGCAATCGTATTGACATGGTTTTCCGGATCGGGGTAGCCTATCGAAATTGCGATGATGACACGCTTGGTGTCGGGAATGCCCGCATGCTCTCTGACGACCTCCGGAAACATGACGCCCTGGTCGTGTATACAGGTGCCGAGCCCGAAATTCAATGCGGCGACGCAGATATTCTGCATGACGGCGCCCACGTCGAGAAGCGGCCGGGCTTCCGAAAGCGATTTGTCTACGCAGATTACTATGGCCGCGGGCGCGTCGAAATAACGGAATCCGCGTTCCATCCAGGCGGCCCTTTTGACTTTGTCATCCCGGGGGATGCCCATGACCTGGAAGATATGCTTCGCGAGGTCCACCTGGCGCACGCGATAGATGCTGTCGTTAGTCCAGCCGATGACCTCCAGCTCGGGGCGGGGGTTTTCTCCTGCCCTGATTTTTTCGGCGCTCCCCTGGATTGTTTTACGGAGGGGATCTCCCGTCAACACAAAAAATTCCCAGGGCTGGGTGTTCATGGTCGAAGGCGCCCGGACGGCAATATCCAGGAGCTGCTCGATTACTTTTCTGTCCACCTGATCCCTTTTGAAGCCCCTGATGCTTTTCCTGCGTCTGATCGCGTCGATAATATCCATCCTTTTCCCTCCTCAGTGAGATTCAGCCCGACTGTCCCGGGGACGTTCAGGTGATTTTATTTTAAGCTGATGTATTCCCGGACCTGCTCTTCGCCCCTGAGGACGCGCAGGCCGCCCTCGGCCAGGGCCGCCATTTCATCCTCACCCGGTTGGATGAAAACGGGTGCGATGAAATTCACCGCTTCGCCTATCCAGCCGGTGAGCATCTCGGAGAACGCCAGGCCTCCCGTCAGGACAATGCCGTCAATTTCGCCCTTGAGCACGGTCGCCATCGACCCGATATCTTTGGCCGTCTGATAAGCCATGGCCCTGAAAATCAATTCCGCTTTCTGATCTCCGGCCCGGACCATATCCATCACCTTGCGGGCATCGTTTGTATTGAGGTAAGCTGCCAGCCCGCCCTGCCCTACAAGCCGCAACTGGACTTTTTTGCGGTCGGAAACAGAACCCGACCAGTCCAGCAAATCCATGGTCGGCAGAGACCCGGCCCGCTCCGGCGTGAACGGACCTTCAGAAAGGCCGTGCGTGCAGTCGATGACTTTCCCTTTCCTGTGCGCGCCGACTGTGATGCCGCCGCCGAGATGCGCCACCACGAAATTGACTTGCTCGTATTTCCTGCCGATCTTCCCGGCGGCCCTCCGCGCGGCCGCTTTCTGGTTGAGGGCATGGAATGCGCTCTTGCGCTCTATCTCCGGTATCCCAGATATTCGCGCCAGCGGCTCAAACTCATCCGTGCTGGGCGGGTCGATAACGATTGCCGGTTTGCCGGACCGCTTTGACAATTCGAACGCCATAGCCGGGCCCAGCGCCGAGGGATGCTTGCCGAACCGTCCCGCCAGCAGGTCGCCGCACATCTTTTCGTCGATCTTGTACGCCCCGGCCGGCGAGGGGTAGCCCAACCCTCCCCTGCTCACGACCATGTCTATCTGTCCTGTCCCGATGGAGTTCCTTTCCAGGAACTCAAGCAGGTCTTTTTCCCTTCGGGGCAGCTGCTCTGCGAGCCCTGGATAAGAGGCCAGTTCTTCCTGCGTATAGCTGATCGTCTCCTGGGCGGCAGGGGCGGCATTCCGGAAGATCGCGGCCTTGGTCGAAGTGGACCCGATATTGATGACCACTAGGCAGAACTGCTTGTCCGTATTTTCCCTGTGTTCCATCGGTTGCCTCCGTTTTTTCCTGCACGATATGACAAAGCCTGTTCAAATGTAAAATATATTATTTGTATGGCATTGATATTTTATGAAAATGACTTGTGCAGGCATGCAGGCCGAGGGGTCGAACACTGCAGCGCCCGCTGAAGTACTGTCGCGAAAATCGGCAGGCCTGAATGCTTCTGACGCATACAGATACTGCTTGTCAGCGGCACATGCGCGTAGTAATCTGCTCCCTGGCCCTGCTTACCAGCAATTCTGGATAAAAAATTACCCGGAAATCAATTATCGAGCGGAAGGAAAGTCCCGGTGGAGTCCTGGAGAAAAAACCTTTATACCGTCTGGAGCGCCCAGTTCATCGCCGCAGTCGGCCTGAACCTGGTCGTCCCCTTTCTGCCCCTATACCTGCGGGAGCTCGGGGTGGACGGCGACAGGTCGCTGAAGATCTGGAGCGGCGTGGTCTATGCCGCTCCTTTTCTGGTCTCAGCTTTGATGCAGCCCCTCTGGGGCATCCTGGGGGACCGGGTCGGGCGCAAACCCATGATTGCCAGGGCCATGCTGGGCCTGTCGGCCGCCCATTTCCTGATGGGAATTTCCACGAGCGCTTCTCAGTTCCTGGTATTCCGGATATCCCAGGGTTTCCTGTCCGGATTTATCGCACCCTCGCTCGCGCTTGTGGCCTCCAGCACGCCCAGGGAAAAAACCGGCTTCGCCCTGGGAACACTCCAGACTGCTTTCATTTCCAGCCTTATCGTGGGCCCGTTCCTCGGAGGGGCGCTGATCCATTTCATGGGTTGCCGGCCGATATTCCACATAACGGGGGTGCTGTGCCTGTGCGGGGCTATTGTAGTTTTTCTGTTCGTAAGGGAGGATTTTGAAGGGAACAGCAACAGCGAAGCAAAATCCGAGCTGCGGCAGAACTTCCGCGCCGTCTTTTATTCCGCGGAGCTCCGCAGCCTTTTTCTGCTGGTCATCATCATTCAATCCTGCATCTTCTTTGTCGCTTCCTTTTTAAGTCTCTATATAGAGATGCTGGAGGTCCGGCAGGAATATGCCGGTCTCATAACCGGCGCGGTATTCGGGATAACGGGGGTGACGAGCGCCATTACGGCCCCCTTCTGGGGCAGGCGGGCCGACAGGGTCGGCTACCGCCGGGTGCTCCGCGTTGCCCTGGTGGGCATGGTCGCTTTCCTGCTTCCCCAGGCGTTTGTCACCGGCGCCTATCAATTGATGTTCTGCCGCGCCGGTCTAGGCATTTTTATTTCCGGCGCCGTGCCCATGATCAACTCCATCATCCGGCTCTCGACGGACGAAAGCGAGCGGGGCGGCATTTACGGGATATTTCAGAGCGGCCTCCTGCTGGGGAACATGGCCGGCCCGCTGATCGGCGGGGCCCTGGCCGCCTGCCTCGGGTTGAGGTCCGTTTTCCTGATCACCACCGGGGTGCTCTGCCTGGGACTGCTGCTGCAAAGGAGCGCCCGCCGAACCGATGCCTCCGGAAGCTCAGCGGATAAAAGAGGGGGATACCATCCTCCTCGTCGATGATGAGGAGATTATCCTTGACCTCAACCGGGACCTCTTTAAAAATCTCGGGTACAGCATATACACGGCTACCAGCGGTTCCGAGGCCCTTAATATTTACTCGGAGAAACGAACAGAGATCGATCTCATCATCATGGATATGATCATGCCCGCAAATGCACGGCCTGGAACTTTACGAGAAAATTAAAGACGTCAATCCCGCAGTGAATGTGATACTCTCGAGCGGCTAAAGCCTTAACGGGCAGGCCCGGGAGATCATGGACAGGGACTGCAACGGTTTCATCCAGAAACCGTTCCTGATCGGCGAAATCTCCACAAGGTCCGCGAGGCAATTGAATCCTCCTGACACAAACGCAATCCCCGCTCTGTAATCTTCATCTTTGACGCATTCACGATTTCCTGTTTAGACTCATGCCGGACAGCAAGCAGCATTGGGGTCCACTTGCCGATCACTTTGAGATAATATACACGACGCTATTCAGAAACGGCCGGCGCTCCCGGAACTGATGTACCGGGCCTCGTTACGCCGACGCTGCACTTTGCTCCCCGAAATGCATTTTCCCGAAACCGTCGTGACAGGCTGTCCTTCAGGCTGCAGCATCTGTGCGGATGCCTGCCCCGTGGGCGCCAGCCATTATTCCGGAATGCAAAGTCCGCACGATGCGCTGCCTTGGCCACACCGCGCGCACCCCTTATGGTTCCCCTCAAGCCGTTTTTTAATATTTTTCGAACCTGCAAATAAAGGAGTCCCCGATAGTACATGCGAAAATCTAATAGTATCAATTCTGGTAGAGGAATAATTTTCTTCGGGGAGGGGAAACCATGCCGGAAAAGAAAACCATCAGGCGCGCCAGGCGCGATGCCGCCGAGGGCAAGGCGCCGACGACGCAGGCCGGGGAGTTCGTAAAGGAAGAAATGGAGCATATCCGGGAAGGCAGGCACGGCGCCAGGTCAACCAAACAGGCAATCGCCATCGGCCTCTCGAAGGCGCGCCGGGCCGGGGTGCCCCTGCCTCCTCCCAAAAAAGGGACAGTCTCCGAAAAAACGCGCCGAAGCGCGGAATCAGCCTATGAGAAGGGCCAGGCGCACGAGCCGGTCTCGCGCAAGCGATCCGAGGCCAGGGAGAAAGCGCTTCAGCGGGAGCCCCGCACAGCGGCAACTCACGCCGCGCTGTCGCGCCAGGCAAAGTCGGCGGCCCGGAAGCGTTCGGCCGGACAGCGCTCCACCGCAGCCCGCAAGGCAGCCTCGACGAGAAAGACCGCCGGCAAGAGTTCCAGGACCAGGTAATTTTCCGTTTTCTCTTCTACTTCGGGGCGGGCCTCCTTAAAAATGAGGCAGGCCCTTTTCTTTTCTTCACTTTAACAGCGAATCTTGACAATCCGCCCCTTTTCCCATAGGGTGCGGGACTGATTTTATCTGCCCTGGATTCACAATGATTTTCTTCAATAATATCAGCCTGTCATTCGCCGCAAGGACGATCTTCAGCAACATCCTCTGGACAGTTACGGAAAAAAGCCGCATCGGGCTGGTCGGAGATAACGGCACGGGGAAGACAACGCTGCTCCGGGTGATCATGGGGATTGTTGAACTGGACAGCGGCTCGGTGGAGATTGCCGGCAGG
>CAZKYN010000033.1:0-19471 GCA_964556675.1 uncultured Syntrophaceae bacterium | reverse complement strand
CCTTTGGCATACCGCAACTTGCTGATGGCATCGGATTTGTGGTGGTTGCCATGGGCATGTTCGGCATCGCGGAGATCATCCGCAACCTGGAGCATGAGGAACAGCGTTCAACAGTCGTGAGCAAAATTACCAGTCTGATGCCGACCCGGGAGGATTGGAAGCGCATCATCGGCCCCATTCTGCGCGGGACCGGAATAGGATCGGCACTCGGCATACTTCCCGGCAGCGGCTCCATTCTGGGGTCGTTCGCGGCATATGCCATAGAAAAGAAAGTTTCGAAGCGCGGCAAGGAATTTGGAACCGGGGCGATCGAAGGCGTCGCCGCACCGGAGTCGGCGAACAATGCCGGGGCCCAGACTTCGTTCATCCCGATGCTTACCCTGGGAATTCCTTCGAACCCGGTGATGGCGCTCATGATCGGAGCGATGATCATACAGGGGATACAGCCCGGTCCCTCCGTGATCAGCGAACAGCCGGTGCTGTTCTGGGGCATCATCGTTTCCATGTGGATTGGCAATCTTTTTCTTGTCATTCTCAACCTGCCCCTGATCGGCATGTGGGTGCGTATGGTGAGCGTTCCGTATCAACTCCTGTTTCCGGCGATCCTGGTCTTCTGCGGCATCGGGGTGTTCAGTTTGAACAACACCGAGTTTGATATTTATCTCATGGCACTGTTCGGCCTGCTCGGCTATATTTTCGTCAAACTGGACTGCGAGCCGGCACCCATGCTGCTGGCGTTCATTCTCGGTCCGCTGATGGAAGAGTACATGCGGAGGGCATTGCTGCTCTCACGCGGCGACCCCATGATATTCCTTACCCGTCCGATCAGCGCTACCCTGCTCGCGCTCGGTGCGCTCGCAATCGTCGCCGCAAGCCTCCCGATTCTTTATAAGAAACGCGAAGAGGCGTTTCGCGAGTAGGACGCTTTTCGCCATCCTCCCTGCATGATTGCACTGTTTTTTAGCCAGGTGTCTCAGCCTTTTTTACTGCAGCGCTGAAAACAGTTCCCGGGTGTTTGCATCAGGCCGTCATGCTTTCAGATTATTTTCGACTCGTTTAAATAAAACCTTTTCACGCGCTTTGAGCAGGCATCCTCCGAATGTGCATAACTCCTGTTTATTCGATTGGACAGCAACCAGTGGAAAAAACTGTCAGGCTGCCGTATGCAATGAAGGTTACCGTGCAGAGCTCTGAGAAAAACGAGAACCATATGATTCCGCTGTGCTCCATGTTATAATAAAACAAGCGTTGTTTGCCTTGGCACAGGGGAGGCGATATGAAAACAAGAGACTTAATGATTCCGATCAGCGATTATCTGAGACCCGAGACAACGCTCAAAGAAGCGGTGAATCTTCTGCGGATTGCCAGAAGGGGCAACGAGCAGGTGGGTGTGAAAGCATTGCCGGTGCTTGACGCAAAAGGCAAATTTGCAGGCATCCTCTCCATGAGCGATATTCTGAAAGCCGTTCATCCGTCTTACATGAACATGATGAATTTGGGTGACTTCACCTGGGACGGCATGCTGGAGGAGATGGCGAAAAAGATCGCCGGCCGCACCGTCGGGGAAGTCATGAACAGGTCCGCTCTGGCCGTCAAGGAGTGCGATTTCCTTATGGAATGTGTGGATCACATGATCAAGAATGGCGTGCAACGCATTCCCGTTGTGGATAACGCAGGCAAGGCCACGGGCATGATTTACGAGCGGGATGTTTTTTACGCTATTGTGAAATCAATGCTGGACTGAGAAGGATAACGGGGAACACGAATGACCAATGAAGCAGTCACTACCGGGAATCCGATTGTGATGAATGGCAGTTTTTGGGCAGCTACCGCCGTTTTCCTTGTGGGATATGCGTTCATCGCTTCCGAAAAAATCCACAAAACCATTGTGGCGCTTGTCGGGGCGGGGCTCATCCTGGTGCTGAGCATTCTTGAACAGCATGAAGCGTTTTATTCCGAGGATTTCGGCATTGACTGGAACGTCATATTTCTCCTTATTGCCATGATGATTATCATTAATC
The DNA here is from genome assembly GCA_964556675.1 of uncultured Syntrophaceae bacterium. Classification (GTDB taxonomy): domain Bacteria; phylum Desulfobacterota; class Syntrophia; order Syntrophales; family UBA4778; genus JBDKTK01. The sequence continues at coordinate 17,450 of CAZKYN010000033.1, read as the reverse complement.
TGATGAAGCCCACCGGATTTTTTGAATACATCGCCATCAAAAGCGCCAAGTGGGGAAAGGGGGAGCCATTTCGCATCCTGGTCATTTTCAGCATTGTTACCGCGTTGATAAGCGCTTTTCTGGACAACGTCACGACCGTGCTCCTGATAACGCCGGTGACAATCCTGATTGCTGACGCCCTTGAAGTGGACGCAATTCCCTTTCTCATTTCGAATGCGCTGGCGTCGAATATCGGGGGAACGGCCACGCTGATCGGCGATCCACCCAACATCATGATAGCGTCCAAGGCCCAGCTTGACTTCATGAGCTTTATTTATCACCTAACCCCAGCGATTATTATTATCATGGTTTTTTACATTTTGCTTATCAGGCTGTTTTGGGGCAGGAAACTTAAAACGAAAGAAGAGCTTAAGCAGCGCGTGTTGGCCATGAATGAAAATGCCGCGATCAAAGATCCGGTAATGCTCAGAAAATCCCTTGCCGTTCTTTGCATCGTTATTATCGGTTTTGTGTTTCACGGGATGCTCCATTTTCAGCCGGCAACCATCGCGCTTGGCGGCGCGGCTCTTTTGCTGCTTCTTTCCAAGACGCAGGAGCCGCATCATATTCTTGCCGAGATTGAGTGGCCAACGCTTTTTTTCTTCATGGGGCTGTTTATTATCATTGGCGGCGTGGTAAAGGTTGGTCTCATTAAATGGATGTCTATTCAGATATTGCAACTGACACAGGGAAATCTTTTTGCCACGTCCATGGTGATGATGTGGTTCTCGGCTTTTGCGTCCGCGGTAATCGACAATATCCCCTATGTTGCCACCATGAATCCGCTTGTTATTGATATGGCAAGGCAGCTTTGGCCCCATCTTTCGGGCGTCCAGCTTTTGCAGCATCCGGACCTGATGCCGATCTGGTGGTCCCTGGCGTTGGGCGCCTGCCTGGGCGGGAACGGAACTGCCATCGGTGCATCGGCAAATGTCATTGTGGTGGGCATATCGGAAAAAATGGGCAAAAAAATCTCGTTTATGAAATTCATGCTTTATGGCATGCCTGTTATGATTATGACGGTTGTTGTTTCCACCATTTATGTCTGGCTGCGGTATTATGTTCTGATGTTTTAGCAGCCCTTGACGGTATTTATTTCTCATCGGTTCTGGCCCGCATGATTGTCTGTTCAACGCATGGCAGCACATGATATGCTATAATGCTATGCAACTGCTCTGCTGGAAAGAGCATGATCAACCATACAGCCACGATAGCTGGAGCTGGTGGCGGTCCAGAAAGATCAGAAAATTACTTTGCTGAAATCCGTCTAGCGCTTTAGCAGTAGCTTCAGCTGTTCCCGTCCTGGATTTTTCTTCTTGAAATTATTTACGATATAATAATAACCATAAGCAACATCCTGAGGAAGTCTTCGGCGGGAGGAAACCATATGAAAATACTGACAACACCCAGAATGGAACGATGCATCGGGTGTCATTCTTGTTCCCTGGCCTGCGCGCGGCTGGTGCACAAGCAGTTGTCTTGGGACACTGCCGGCATCCGCATATCCTCATCCGGGGGGCTCTCTACGGGATTTGAGGCCAGGACCTGCCTTGCCTGTGACCCCGCTCCGTGCGCCGCGGCCTGCCCTACGGGGGCCTATTCGCAGCGTAAAGACGGCGGTGTTCTTGTGCGAAAGAACCTCTGCATACGGTGCGGTGCGTGCGAGCGCGCTTGTCCCGTGGATGCCATTTACCGGGACTTCACCGGAGAGCCGTTCGTATGCATCCACTGCGGCCGCTGTGTTCCTTTCTGCCCGCACGATTGCCTTGAACTGGCCGATGCGGGAGCCGGAACAACAGCGGGCAAGGAGGCGGCGCTATGATCAGAGACCACTTCAGAGTACTCGTTGTTGACCTCTTCTCGGGCAAGGGAAATATAGAAACGATCGAAGGCAGAGACGGCGTTGCCGGGGGCAGCGGGCTCGCGGCGCTTTTATTCGGGAAATATGGCCGTTCGGACCGGCCGTGGAACGACGCTGAACAGCCGCTCATTTTTGCCATTGGCCCCCTCACCGGATACTTTCCGCTCATGAGCAAAACCGTTTGCGCGTTCAAGTCGCCGTATCACGACCAATACGCCGAAAGCCATGGCGGCGGCCGCTCTGCGCTCTCCCTCCGCTTCGCCGATCTGGATGCGCTTGTGATTACGGGCAAGGCTGCCCGGCCGTCCTGCCTGTCGGTGGGATCAAGACACCTGGAAATAAAAGAAGTCCATTATCTCTGGGGCAAAGACCTTTTTTATACCGGCAAAATGCTGCGCAAAATGTTCACCGGTACGGGGCATCGGAGCATCCTGCGCATTGGGCCTGCCGGTGAAACCGGTTCTGCCATGGCCGGCATCAATGTGGACTCCTACCGTCATTTCGGCAGACTCGGCGGCGGCGCAGTCATGGGCAATAAAAATCTGAAGGCTATCGTGATACAGGGAGATGGAAACTTTCCACTCATGGACTCCAAGGACTATCCGAAGCTGTTCCAGGAGGTTCATACCAAACTGACGGACACGGACATGATGAGCAAATACCATAATCTCGGTACGCCGGTGAATGTTGCGGTGCTGAACCAGATCAAGGCGCTCCCAATTCGCAACCTTCAGCAGACTTCCGATCCCGACATCGGCGGTATCACCGGAGAAAAGTTTGCGGAGGTGGCATTGCTCAGAAATGCCGCATGCTCCGGTTGCCCGGTGGGTTGCATTCATATCGGTTTTGTGCGGGAGCGGTTCCAGGAAGAGAATCAGTATCTCTACCGGCAGGTGCCGTATGATCACGAGCCTATCTTTGCAGTGGGAGCCATGCTTTCGGTTAAAAACTGCTTTGCAGTGCTCGGTCTTCTTGACGTGGTGGAAAAAATGGGGCTCGACGTAATGTCTGCCGGGGTTGCTCTTGCATGGGCAACGGAAGCCGCGGAGAAGGGGTTGATTACCAACCGGGAGACCATCCTTCCTCTTGCATTCGGGGATAGTGCGGGATACAAAAAGGCAATGGAGTATCTCGCGTATGGTTCAAATGAGTTTTACCGGATTCTCGCGCAGGGCACCACGAAGGCGGCAGAGCACTATGGCGGAAAAGATTTCGCCTGCGTCCTCGGACAGGAAATGGGTGGCTATGCGACGGGTGAGGTTTTTTTCACTTCCCAGGCGCTCGGATTCCGTCACTCTCATCTCGACACGGCCGGATATACGTACGATCAGAAGCAAACGGAAAAAGATGTTGCGAAGGCCGTGGATTTTCTGATCAAAGATGAACAAGGTCGGGTGTTTCTTACTTCCATGGTTTCCTGTCTTTTTGCCCGGAATGTATACTCGGATGAATTGCTTTCGGCCTGTTTAAAATCGGTAGGCTACGGCACGCTTGCGGACAACATCGGTGCGGTGTCGCGAAATATCCAGGCACTTCGCTGGAAAACCCGCATGGCAACCGGATTCAAACCCGAAACGGTGAGCATATCTAAACGTTTTTCCGAAATAACAACATGGAAAGGGCCGATTGATCCTGCGTATATGCAGGGGCTCATGAAAACCTATGCTCAGCGCATTCTTGAATTGGCAAAGAGTTGACCCGGTGAAGAACAGAGCATCCTTTCCGGTCATTCCTGCCCCAGGATCATTTCCTGGTGCCGTGGATTATTGAGCATACTGCGCGATGCCGTTGCCGAATGACCAGTTCTCTTTTTTAACTTCGACAAGGTTGATCAGGACGTCCTCCATCCGCACGCCCAGTTCCGTGTGCAAACGTTCAGCGATTGCTTTATACAGGGCCTTCTTTGCTTCCGTGCTGCGCCCTTCATTCAATGTTATTTGTATGACGATAATTCCATCTGTACGATTGATATTGAGGTACTCCGGATCGTAAACCAGCCTGTCTGTATCATGCTCGGTAATGATTTGAAAGTGGTCTTTCTGAGGGACATTAATCGTATCAAGCATTGCCTTGTAAACGATTTCCCCGGTCTTCCTGCCGAATGAACCAAGTTTCCCCTTTATGAGCGAAATGTGAACGAGCGGCATTTCTCAACCTCCTGTATAAACAATATATTGTCAAAGAGAATCATCGTTGTTAACACTATAGCACAAAACGGCTGGTTCAACGTCACTCGGGCACGATTTTGAACTTGCGTTTTGGAATTAAATAGACTATTTTTTTATTAAATCATGCAGAAACGCGAAAATCACATACTGCGGTTGGGCAGGATTCTATTCAGGATAGAGGGGTTTGTATGAAATCAAAAATGAAAACCGTTTATGTCTGCCAAGCCTGCGGAACCCAGTCTCCCCGATGGATGGGAAAGTGTCCTGACTGCGGTCAATGGAACACCATGGTGGAGGAGCGTTTTGAGAAGCCGAAGGATGGCGTTGCTTCAAAACGCAAAGACGGGTCCGAACCGCTTCTCCTGGGCGATATCCTGGCCCGCGATGAAGACCGGTTCGTCACAAAGATCGGCGAGCTTGACCGCGTGCTGGGGGGGGGGATGGTTTCCGGTTCGGTGGTGCTGATCGGCGGCGACCCCGGAATCGGAAAGTCCACACTGGTACTCCAGATGCTCAGACAGGTTTCTGAGTTGCGGGGCAAGGCGCTCTATGTCTCCGGCGAAGAATCGCCAGCGCAGATCAAAATGCGTGCATTGAGGCTCGGTGTAAAAACGGACAACCTCTATATCCTTGCCGAAACGCAGCTTGAAGACATTCTGCATGCCGCGGAGGGGCTGCAGCCGCAGGTGCTGGTTGTCGATTCCGTCCAGACGGTCTACACGTCCGAACTTCCGTCGGCGCCGGGCAGTGTCGGCCAGGTGCGGGAAGTGTCGGGGCGGCTCATGTTGTATGCAAAACGCACGGGTATTCCCACTTTTCTCATCGGACACGTTACCAAAGACGGTGCCATTGCCGGACCGCGCGTGCTGGAACACATCGTGGACACGGTTTTGTATTTTGAGGGAGACAAAGGACATTCCTTCCGCATTCTGCGTGCGGTGAAAAACCGTTTTGGTTCCACGAACGAGATCGGGGTCTTCGAAATGAAGGAAAGCGGACTTGCCGAAGTTGCAAACCCATCGGAGATTTTTCTTGCCGAACGACCGTCTGATGCCACCGGCTCGGTGGTAGTCTCGTCCCTGGAAGGAAGCCGCCCGATTCTGGCAGAATTGCAGGCGTTGGTCGCGCCGTCAAAACTTGCGATGCCGCGCAGAACCTGCATCGGAGTGGACTTCAACCGGGTTTCGCTCCTGCTGGCGGTCCTGGAAAAACGGGTGGGAATGCATCTTATGGGCATGGATGTGTTCGTAAACGTGGTGGGCGGGCTTGCAGTTGATGAGCCTGCGGTTGATCTCGGCATCATTGCTGCCGTCGCATCAAGTTTCCGCGAAAAGCCCATTCACGCGCAGACCGTGGTCATGGGTGAAGTGGGACTGGCAGGGGAGATCCGCGGTATCAGCCAGGCGGAAGCGAGGATCAAGGACGCGGCAAAGCTGGGATTTACGCGGTGCATCCTCCCGGCGCTGAATGTGGAAAAAATGGAGAAACCCGCGGCGATTAAAAAAATGGAGCTTCTTGGCGTCCGCTCTCTGAACGAGGCTATGGAGCGGCTGTTTTAGCAGAGGGAACCGCATGAGCAAGATTACTTTTTTCGTCCCGTATCCGGAAATTATTCCTGTTGTTGAGGAGGTTTTTCGGGAGCAGGGCGCCGATGGCTGGGAATTGGAAATCATTCTTTCCAAGTTTGTGCGTGAACTTGCAGACTGGAAGGACACGGGAACTGATGTTTTGATCGCCCGCGGTGTGACGGCAGCTGCTTTAAAAAAAATCGTGCGAAGTACGCCCATTGTTGAATTGCCGGTGAGCGGCTATGAGGTGATGCGGACGATTTGGGAATGTCAAAAAAAATACGCGCCGGACAAGATCGCCATTGTCGGTTCCCGGGACATGATCTACGGGGTGAAAAAAATCGAAGAAATTTTCGGCGTGGAACTGACAGTCGTGGAAGTGCAGCATGAAGATGAAGCCGAATCAGTCCTGCAGGCAGTAAAAGACAGTGGAATCTCCGTAATCATCGGCGGACTGATGTCCACCTCGGTCGCAAAACGAATCGGGTTGCGGGCAGAATTTATTCAAATGGGCCAGGACGCAATATATCGGGCCTTAAGTGAAGCAAAAAGAGTGGCGATCGTGCGCCGGCAGGAACAGGAACGGGGGGAGCAGTTTCGCGCCATCCTGGATTATTCGACAGAGGGTGTTGTCGCCGTGGATGCGGACGGCATGATCAATCTGGTTAATACAGCGGCGGTGAAGCTGGCAGGTGTTGGCGATGAGGCGGTGGGCAGTTCCGTTGATAACGTCTTGCCGCAGTTGAGGCTGAACAATGTTTTGGAAACAGGACGCGCTGAATTGGGCGAGATTGAGACAATAAACGGACAGCAGGTTGCCGTTAACCGGGTTCCGATCTCCATCGGCAACCAGGCGGTGGGTGCGGTGGCTACATTTCAGCCTGTCACCGCGATTCAGGAACTGGAAGGAAAAATACGGAGAAAAGTTTATCAGCGCGGTCATGTGGCAAAGATGACCGCATCTCAGATTCTGGGGAAAAGCCCTGCAATTCAGCGCGCGATAACAATCGCAAAAGAATTCAGCGAAATAAATTCAACCGTTCTCATCATGGGTGAAACAGGCACCGGCAAGGAAATATTCGCCCAGAGCATTCATAATGCCAGCGTCCGCAGAAAAGGGCCTTTTGTTGCTGTTAACTGTGCGGCATTGCCGGAGAACCTTCTGGAAAGCGAGCTGTTCGGGTATGCGGAAGGGGCTTTTACCGGTGCAGCCCGCGGAGGGAAAATAGGCCTGTTCGAACTGGCGCATATGGGGACAATTTTTTTAGACGAGATTCCGGAAATTTCGCACAAGCTGCAGGGAAGGCTTCTGCGGGTGCTGCAGGAGCGCGAAATCATGCGCCTTGGAGACGACAAGGTCATTCCGATCAATGTCCGCATCATTGCGGCCACCAACCAGGATCTTTATAAAATGATGCGTGAGGGGCTTTTCCGCGAGGACCTGTATTATCGGGTGGATATTCTCAGACTCGTTCTCCCTCCCCTTCGTGAGCGTGTGGAAGATATCATTCCCCTTATGTACCACTTCCTGAAGGAATATTGCCATCACTTCAATAAAAAATTCAAGGAAATTACCCCCGAAGCGCAGCGCCTGTTTGAAAACTATTACTGGCCGGGCAACGTCAGGGAATTGCGCAATGTCGCGGAGCGTCTTGCCGCGCTCAGCAGGAGCGGCATTATTGAACCCGCAGATGTTGAGGGGATGCTCGCGAAGTTGCCGGTCAGGGAAAGTGCTCCTGAATTTAAACCCCGTGAAGACTCTCCGATGCAGCATGAAGACAATGCTGATTTAAACCGCTCTCTCTTGATGAAAGCGCTGGAAGAATCAAACTATCATTATGGAAAAGCAGCAGCAAAGCTGGGCATCAGCAGAACCACCCTTTGGCGCAGGCTCAAAGGAAACGACTCTCGCAAATAGCTTTTCACATTTACTCGAAAACGTCACCGCAGGATTCTGCCCTCACTCAAGGAACATTACAAAAATAGATTTACGCAAGCATAAACAGCAGGTTCATAAAAAATTTCAACTTTTAGCGTATACTAGCGTTAAACTACGTGAAACATTTGAAACATGTTTAACGTTTCACTGTTCTATAGTGATTTTCTCAATTGCACATCCGCTTATTATTTTTACAAATAAATCATGATGATATATTTTCTTTACAGATGGTATTATTCTTGCTCATATGATAACGAAATTAAGCCATTGCAGAAAGGAGAGAGGCAGTGAAAGTAGATGAAACCAAATGCGTCGGATGTGGTCGCTGCGTTGCATACTGCACCATGGGGGCAATCGGTTTTACCAGTGACAAGCATGGGCGGGTATGCGCTCGCGTTGACCAGGAAGAATGTGTGGACTGCGGAGTGTGTTACCGCGCCGAGGTTTGTACAGGCAAGGCCTTATACGAACCCATGCCCGAATGGCCCCGGTCTGTGCGTGGCACTTTCAGCAACCCGCTCGTAGAACACAAGGAAACGCGGGTTCCCGGACGGGGAACCGAGGAAATGAAAACCAATGATGTTACCGGCCGCTTTAAATTTGGCGAGGCCGGGATGGCCATTGAGATGGGCCGTCCGAGTACGGGTGCGCGTTTCTCTGATATTGAGAAGGTTGCCATGGCCATAGCATCTCTGGGAGGCATTGTTTTTGAGCCAAGAAATCCTGTGACGACACTGATGGTCGACAAAAATACCGGCAAAATGAACCCGGAACTCATGAATGAAAAGGTTTTGTCTGCAATTATTGAGATGACCGTCCCCCTTGAACGGGTTCAGGAGATAATTGCGGCTGTGAAAAAAGTCACGAAGGAAATTTCCACGGTATGCAGCTTCGATCTGACCTGCAAGGTCCACCAGGGTGATACAACCCCCGCCTTTGATCTGGCCCGGGCAGCAGGCGTGAATCCGACGCCCAATGGAAAAACGAATATCGGGCTCGGCAAGCCGTTCTTTGTTGAGGAGGCAGCGCGATGAGCCATACATTACACCGACGGGGAACACGGGATAGCCTGAAAAAAGATTTTGTTCTATTTGCCATGTCCGCCAAAGGCATGAATGAAGTAGGGTCCAATACGAAGCTGAAGCGCTTTCTGGAAATTGTAAGCCAGTATAATCCGGTTAACGTCGGAGATATGAGGACGGGAAACAGCTTCATTACTGCGCAACAGGATATCATTGACAAGACGCGCGATACATCCATTGTCCATGGCGTATTTGACAATCGGGAGTCATTGATCAAAGCAATGAAGGCGTTGAAGGACGCAGATCTGGGAGTCTCCGTGATCGTGTCCGGACTCTTTGACGAAGTCCAGGATTGCTGCAAACAAGCCGGAGTCAAGAGGCATACGTGCGAAACCTCTCTTGGCATTTGGGGAAAGACTGAGCGGCTGCCCGATGAGGATATTCTCCGGTTCACGACGATGTGCGGGCACGGCCAGGTGCCTTTTAACCTGGTCAGAAAGATGATCGCTGATATCAAAGAGGGCAAGCGGACGGTCCAGGAGGCTGCGGTGGAACTGGCAAAACCCTGCCAGTGCGGGGTCCTTAATCCCAACCGCGCCGCGGAAATGCTTGAAGAAATACTTTGCCTTTGGGGCATACGGGTCTCTTAGAGCAAGGCGACTGCTTACAGGTGGAGGGAAGAATGAAACGTATTTGGGTAGACCGGGAGAAGTGCCTGGGGTGCAAAACCTGCGAATTGCAGTGTGCGGTGGAGCGAAATTCAGTAAATAAAAAGCTGTCTGAAGCTGTCCGGGAGGACCCGAAGCCGGTGGCGCGTGTCGGGGTTTTCGGACCGACGGGCGCGAGTTTTCCGCTTCAGTGCCGTCACTGCCAGGACGCCACCTGCTTAATGGCCTGTCCTGCGGGCGCAATGCAGCGGGATCAGGAAAAAGGGACGACGTTCGTTGCCCAGGAGAAGTGCCGGGGCTGTTGGATGTGCGTCATGTCCTGCCCGTTCGGCACGGTGACACCCTCGGCGAAATATAAAGTTGCGATGAAATGTGATGCCTGCGTGCATATGGAGCAGCCTGCCTGCGTCGCGTCCTGTCCGACCGGCGCGCTCATATATGGCGACGAGGATGCGTATGCGAAGGTACTGGCTGTAAAGCGGGGCAATATCGCTGTTTTCGTGAAATCGGCCGAGCCGCAGGGGCAGCCGAAGGCGCTCAGTTTGGATTTTTCAAAGGAGGATAAATAATCATATGAAGGAAATTCGAAAAAAATCAGTTGATGCGGCCACCAATGCAATGCTTATCAGGGCCCATCGCTCAAAGACGGAAGTGATCTGGGACCGTGCTGATGCCATGCAGCCCCAGTGTGGATTTGGTCGCATGAATATCTGCTGCAGCGATTGCTATGAAGGGCCCTGCCGGGTAAACCCGTTTGCGGAAGTTCCGCAGCAGACGGTATGCGGACGGACTCAGGCTGACCTGATTTCTGGCAGTTTCCTGAAGCAGGCTGCCGATGGGGCGGTTGCTGTTGCCAGTCTGGGGCTTGAATTTAATGCAAAGCAGGACGCACGTGCGTTGCAGGCGGTATGCATACCCAAGGACAGTATGCTTGCTCCCGCGGATTATTCCTCCCGGGTATCGGAGGTGGGCCAGACCGTTGCAAAGACGTTGCAGGCGATCCGTGAGGTCAAGGAACAGGTATACGGAAAAACAGAGCCTAAGATTCTGGCTGCAAACATGGGCGCTCTGAAAGCCGATGCCGCAAATATTATTCTGATCGGCCATACGTCGCCGCAGGTTGTCCAGGCGGTCGTGAATGCCGCTTCAAAACATGCCGTTCCGTTTAACGTTGTGGCTCTGTGCGGCGGTGAAGCGAACGGCGGGCTTCCGGTATTGACGAATTACGATTCACAGGAGATGCCGCTTCTGACCGGTGCTATAGATTTGCTCATTACCGGTTCGCAGTGTGTCATGCCGGCTACCGTGTCCCTGGCAAAAGCCAGGAAGGTGGCGCAGCTCGCCGCGTCCTCGCTTACGGACGACAAAAAAATAAAAGATGCAGTAGAGGCGGCTGCCCAGGTTTTCCAGCAGCGGCGCGGAAAAGACATCCAAATCCCGGATGCCGTGGAACAGGTGCACTCGGGTTACACGGCTGCAAACAGCAAACAGGCATTCAAAGCACTGCAAACGGCGACAGCCAAGGGAGTACTCAAGGGGATGGTCTATCTCGGCGGCTGCGGCAATATCGCACAGACCCAGGACGCCCAGATAGTCCGGACCGCCGAAAAACTGCTCGCAGAGGGATATGTGCTTGTCACCGCAGGCTGTGCCGGCGCCGCGCTGGCGAAGGCGGGCATGTGCCGTCCTGAATACGCATCGAGAGAAGGGCTGCAGAGTATCGCAGAACTCAAGCTTCCTCCGGTGATTCATATCGGGGCCTGCCACGATGCCGATGGTTTCCTCGAGATGGCCAGGGACGCCAAAACAAACGGGGTGCCTGTTTTTGCCGTTCTGCAGGAAATCAGCCACAATAAAGTACTGGCAACTGCCGTTGCCTTTGCTTCTCAGGGAATAAAAACCTATATTGATCTGGGTGAAGCGGCAAGCCTTCCCGGAGTGAAACTGCCGGGTGAACTGCTTCCGCTGTCTGCATTGACGCAATTGATGCCGAAGCCGGCAGCTGCCGCAGCACGATAACGCTGGAGGGCACATGTATATTATAATTGGTCAGGGGATAGCGGGCGTCACTGCCGCCATTACGCTGCGAAAACTGGACCCCCGGACTCCTGTGACAATCATTACCGAAGAGCATGACTATTTGTACAGCCGGATAGATTTGCCGGACATTATTGCCGGAAAACTGAAACCGGCTGATGCCATGCTTCAGCAGGTGGAAAACTTTGCAAGCGACAATATCATCTGCATTATGGGGGACAAGGTGGCGGCTGTATCACCAGCGCAAAAAACCGTGCAACTTGTCTCCGGAACGCAATTGAAGTATACGAAACTGCTTTTTGCCACGGGATCTGTACCCATCATGCCGTCTCTTCCCGGGATTGACTCTCCCGGCGTGTACAGCCTCTGGACGCTGCGGCAGGCGAAAGAGATGGTTTCCGCCGCTGAACATGCACAGAACGCTGTTGTGGTCGGCGCAGGCCTGATCGGACTTAAAACAGCGCTTGCGCTGAAAGCACGGGGACTGAAAGCAACAGTTGTCGAGAAACTGCCCCGCGTACTGCCGCGCCAGCTTGACGATGTATCCGCCGGCATCCTGGCCGAGAAGGTCCGGAGCAGGGGTGTGGATGTTCTGGTCAATACGACAGTGGACGGTATCGCAGCATCTCAGGGAAGAGTGAGCGGCGTGCATACGGCCGGTGGTATTATTCCTGCGGAAATGGTTGTCATGTCCATCGGTGTAAAACCCAACAAGGAACTGGCAGCTGCCGCAGGGATTAAAACGGGGCGCGGCATCGTTGTTAACGAGTTTCAGGAAACGTCGGTGCCGGACGTATACGCGGCCGGAGATGTGGCCGAGGTGTTTGATTCCCGCACCGGAGAGTCGGTGGTTCCGGCCATCTGGCCGGTCGCTGTGGAGCAGGGAAAGATTGCCGCAGGCAATATGGCAGGTTCCAGGGCAAGCTACGACGGAAACGCGGCCATGAATGCGGTTGAGATTGCGGGGCTTCCGCTGGTGTCGATCGGCGATGTTGAGGGGAAACCAGGCGATGTCTGCCTCACCGCTCAGAAAAATGATGCCTATCGCAAGGTGGTTCTTCGTGATACTATTGTCAAAGGCGTACTCTGCCTGGGGGACATTCGCCAGGCTGGTGTAATCGGGAGACTGGTATCGCATCCCGTGGACATCAAGGAAGTTGAAAAGCTGATCTCGCCATATTTCAGCTATGCAGATTTGATTGCCGTATAACACGGTCGGGGTACCCGGGATGGGCCGGGCGTAGTGCTGAACGCCCGGCCTTCCATTTTTAGGCCGGCAGTGAGATCTGCCGGTTTCGCCCGGAAGGAACAGACACGAAGGGAGGGGGAATCATGTCAATTGTAACAAAAGCTGCTTTGCTGAAAGGACCGTACGACATTGACCTTGTGGAACGCGAACTGGTGTGCGGAGAGGATGAAGTCATTGTAAAAAACCACTTGATAGGAATCTGCGGATCCGACAAGAGTTTTTACCGCGGACAGCTTCCTCCGAAAACTGCCGAATTCAGACAGGACCCCAAATTCCCCTTCTACCTCGGCCACGAAAGCGGAGGCACTGTCGTCGAAATCGGTTCAAAAGTAAGGGATTTCAAGGTCGGGGACAAGGTCATCTGTTTTGGATGGAACAACAACTATGCAACATACTTCCTTGCAAAGGATTTCCAGCTGCAGCCGGTTCCTGACGGCCTGGAAATGGATTTTGCCGCGCTCGGTGAGCCCATAGCGTGTGCTATGTATTCGGGACTTAATTCAGGCGTTCAGCTGGGTGATATTGTTGTTGTTCTGGGCGGAGGATTTGCGGGTCAGATCATAGCGCAATGCGCGAAGCAGAAGGGTGCCTATAAAGTAGTTGTGGCGGATGTGCTTGATGGAAAACTAAAACTGGCCAAACAATTGGGTGCTGATATAACGGTGAATCTGAAAAAAGACAATCTTGCGGCAGTTGTATCGGATCTCACCCGAGGAGAAGGTGCCGATGTTGTGGTGGAGGCGGCCGGATCTGAGAGTTCGTTTAATACGGCTTCAGAAATCATCAAGCATAACGGCAAGTTTGTTTTTTACAGCTGGGTGACGCAGCCTGTTACTCTGAACATCAGCCGCTGGCATGACGATGGACTGGAATTCGTGAATACCTGCCTGGTTCATCACAGCTGGAGGGAGCGTTATGTCTGGACCCCTGCCACACTTCGTCCCGTTATTCAGGGGCAGGTACAGATCAGGCCGCTCATAACCAATGAGTTCAAACTGCAGGACATAAAAGCCGGTTTCGAACTGGCCGACAAGGACGACACTGCGATTAAGATCGTTTTTCGGATTTGAATCATCGGCACCTGTGCCGTGATGCTGTGGACACTCAGGACGTCTTCCCCGGGATGGTTTTTACCGGGAAGACGTCCTTGTCATTAGCGGAGCAGAAGATACGATTCTTTCCATGCCGAGAAAGCGGCCAAAACACCTCACCGATCCCGCAAAGAAATTCTTGACAACCCGTTGAATAAACCCTACTCTTAGACCGGAAACCGCATACCTGGCGCGGAAACAGTAACCCCGTCTGCTGCGTGAGAAACAGGCGATCCGAAGGCGGAACCCTATGCATAACAACGCGGTGAAAACCATTGCCTATCTTTTTTTGTCGGTGGTAGCTGTCCTTGCCGCGATTGCCGCTGCCATCGCCGTCTTTGCGAACACGCTGAATAAGGAAAGCAAAGCCTTTGTCGATGCATCTCTTCCCGCGATCATTTCCGACTGGGATGTAACGGAAATCCAAAAACGCGCCAGCCCTGAATTCAATGGGAGCGTTGACTATGATGACTTGCAGCAATTGTTTGACGCCCTTCGCGAGTTCGGAGAATTACAGGAATATCATGGTGCAACGGGAGAAGCAAAAACATCCTTTTCCATTGAAAGCGGCATTATGCTCACTGCTTTCTATGATGCGCGTGCGGACTTTGAAGAAGGGACAGTCGACATACAGGTGTCCCTTGTCAGGCGTGAGGGCCGGTGGCAGATCCTCGGCTTCAATATAGCCCCCGATGACCGGGAAGAAAGAAAAAACATTATTTAATGAACACCCTTATCAGTACAATCGAAATACTGGGAATCATCGCTTTTGCCCTCACCGGGATTTATGAGGCGCGGAAAAAAGGGATGGACATAATCGGCGTCTATGCCGTGGCTATGATAACGGCCTTCGGCGGCGGGTCGCTGCGGGACATTATTCTGAACCGGCATCCGCTTTTCTGGATTGAACATTCCCTGTATGCCATTCTTCTCCTCATAATATCGCTCGTATCGGTTGCCATCATGAAAGATAAATTGAACGGCAAAAGGACGGTCATGCTGGTGCTTGCGCTTGATGCGCTGGGATTGGGGCTGTTCAGCGCATCGGGTGCCTCGGTCGCTCACGAGGCCGGATGCACTGCCTTCGTCTCGTCGTTGCTCGGGGTCATTACCGGAGTCTTCGGCGGCGTCATGCGCGACACCATCTGCAATGAAATACCTTATGTGTTTCAAAGGACGGAATTATATGCCACGTGCTCCTTTGTCGGTGCATGGGCATATTTGCTGATGACGCAGGGCATGGCGAATGAAATTGCGGCGGTTCTTGCGTGCATTCTGCTCACCTTTTCCTTGAGAATGCTGGCAATACGATATAAGATCAGACTGCCGATATAGCGCGCAGGGCGTGGCTAGGCCGGCAGGATGAAAAGCCCGTATTCTTTCACCGAAATATATTGATACCATGAGGAGGTCCGGAATGGAGGCAATGAATATCACCCTGGGGGCGATACCGGCCGCGGAACGTGAGAAACGGCTCATTGTTGTTGCAGACGGTGAAGGGGCACACTTGTATTATACCAGCATGCTGCTTCAGCGCCTTGAGTACAACATTCACACGGTAAAAACCGCGGAAGACGCGCTGGAGGTCGTGAGTGTAGCGGATCCCGCGCTGGTACTGACGGAAGTGAGCCTGCCGGGAATAAACGGCGCTGAACTCTTGAAAACGCTTAAACGGAATCCACAGACGCATAAGGTGCCTGTAATTATTCTTACCTCTTCACGGGACCAGTCCATAAAAAGTGCCTGTCTGGAGGAGGGGTGCGCCGGCTATTTTCACAAGCCGGTGGACGCCGACCAGCTGTATGCGGCAATCCAGAAAGCAACGGAAACCGTGCCGCGTCAATTTATCCGCCTGCAGACCTGCCTGAACGTGATGGTCGGCGATGATAAAACAGCCGCCCATACCGTGATTTCTGATTACATAACCGCGTTGTCTGAGCAAGGGATGTTCGTGAGCACCGCGCGGCCAAAACCGGTAGGCCTCCAGATCCCCGTAACGATTTTTCTGGAAGACGAGCAAATCAAAGTCGAAGGAATGGTGTTGTACAGCTTTACGCGTGAAGAAGGACCTCTGAAAACTTCCGGAATGGGAATCAAGTTCATCCAGATCAAACAGGAAGACCAGTGGTTGATCAAATCCTTTATCAAAAAGGCAATTACAAAGGGTCTTACCATGGGGCAGATTGGCGGTACGGTCCTTTAATGCGGCAGAGATGCAAAGTGCAGTCCGACCCCAAAGAGATTGGATGCTCTGTTCTTGTTTCCCCGGCACAGCCGGATTTATTAACGCAAAAAACCGCCAATCAATCCCTGCGACACGGAATTCCCCGAATCCTGTCGAGGGAGGTCGTGTTTATTAAGGGAGTCTCCGGTTTCTGCCGGAGGGGACTCCACTCAGGAAGGTGAAATGCTTTGTCGTCCAGACTGCGGTGCATGCTGTATTGCGCCGTCGCTCTCCTCTCCGATACCGGGAATGCCCGAAGGGAAATCAGCGGGTGCTCGATGCATTCAGCTTACCCCGGACAACCGTTGCAGTTTGTACGGCAGGCCTGAACGCCCCGCTGTCTGCTCATCCTATCAGCCGACCACGGAATTTTGCGGAACAACGCAGAGCGAGGCGCTGCTGTTGCTGGAGCGGCTTGAGACGATGACCCGAAGTTAATGCAATAAATGGCGCGAGGATGCTCATGGCGGATACCATCTCCGGAATCTGGGAGTCGCTGGTAAGCAACAAAAGAAAACGCATTCTTTTCATTGCCGATGGGGATGCCCCCAGCCTGTATTATACGGGGATGCTCCTCCAGCGCCTTGATTACAACATTTATACGACGCGGATGGCCGAAGAAGCGCTTGAGATCATGATTTTTTCGATTCCGCTGCTCGTCCTGACTGACGTGTCGCTGGGGAGAATGGACGGGATTGCGTTTTTAAAGCGCATCAAGGAGGACCCGAGGATCGGATCCGTCCCTGTCATCGTTTCCTCTGCATCTGCGGACCCGTCGATCCGGCATTCCTGCATGGAGAACGGTTGCAGCGCTTTTCTGAAAAAACCATTTGATCCAGCCGAACTCTATGCGGCAGTTCAGAGAGCAACGGAGGAAAAACCCCGACGGTATATACGGCTCCACACCTGTTTGCCGGTTCTGCTTCGAGACGATGACGGGCAGGACCAGTCACGGATGGATTGCATAACGGCCCTTTCAGAGGAAGGTATATATATAAGCATATTCAAGCCGCTGCCGGTTGGGGTGCAGATTCCGATGACTCTTTTTCTGGGCAAGGCAAAGGTTCGGGCCAGGGGAACTGTCCTGTACAGCTTTGCCGCTGGAAGCGGCCCGCTGCACACATCCGGCATGGGAGTGAAGTTTACGCACATTAGGGACGAAGACAGGGTCTTGATCAGAGCGTTTATCAGGAAAGAGCTTACTCAGGACATTGCCATGGATGTGCAAAAAAGGTAAGCGCAGATGCACGGACACAGCATCTAAACAGTTCTTTGACGTGACTGTTCACTGCAGAGCATACCGCCGCAGGTATTATTTTGCTTGTGCGGGTGGGGCAGCCGGCTGAGAGCCTGGTATTTGCTGGTCTGCCGCGGATTGCGTGGGGCCGGTTTTCAAGGGTTCCTGCTGGCCTGCCGGGGTCCTGGTTTCGGAAGGAACGGCATTTTGTGAAGAGCCGTCCGGTTGCGCGGGCTCTGCCGTTTTGTATCTGGTTGGTGAAAAATTCGGGTCTATTTCATACGCTCTGGCGAAATTCTCCCGGGATTTCTGCCGGGCGTCCTGGTCGCCGGACCGTCCCTTGAGAT
>CAZKYN010000032.1:7008-19905 GCA_964556675.1 uncultured Syntrophaceae bacterium | reverse complement strand
TGCTTATCACTTCTCTAGGATTATATCCAGAAACATTGTAGTCATTATGGAGAATTTATCTCTGAATATCTGAAGTCTTGATTGCCCTAATTCCGATATCGATCCAGGGCCGCTTTCGCAACATGATTTTAATTCTGCGGCAATACCGCTGTTTTATTTGATATTTTCATAGAGGATTTGTAAGACAAACTATTATCATTTCTCGCCTGCCTGCTGGATTTTGAGAAATTTACCTCCCGCCCATATTTTTTTTTGACTTACCGATATGTTTGGGCTACATGAAAGTAAGGATTTGATGATCTCTGGAAACAGTCTCTATATAGATATTTCAGCTCAACACTATTTCCCTTGTCCGTCCCTGGCGGGCGGGCCTGAAAATAGGGCACAGGGCCAAATCAGAAGTTTACCCGTTCCCAAAGTAAACAAAAAAGACACCATACCAAACAAGCTTCACGCCTGAACTCCAGGAGGATGGCATGGATGAGAGCTTGCAGTGCGGCAGATGCGGCATATGGGTCCATTGTTTCCTGAGAAAATGCCCGCAATGCGGTGAGCCGCTGTTCCTTGCGCTGGACCGGGCAAACGCCAGGCCCGAAAACTTCTTTGACCTGATGACCTCTCTCTATAACCTGGTGGCAGACAAGGAAAATCCCGGCAGGGCCCGCTATCTGCCCGGACTTTCTGAACGGACAATCCAGAGGAGGTGTGAAATCGAGTTCCAGGACGAAGCGCATGTATTCGGACTCGGCCGTAACGATAACAAGGACTGGCCGGAAGAGGTCCGGGATATCTTCGCAATGACCCTCTCAAATTCGCTGATCGGCTACATTTACAGGTATGTCGAAGAGTTCATATGTCTTACTGGGGATGCGCAATGCCGCGAACTGGCCGCCGCCGAACGCGCCGCTCTGGTAGCAGCCCTCACGAGCGGGAAAACGGGCTTCAATGAAAGCTGTTATCGTGTGTTGAATCCCGAAAATGAAATCGACAGGCGGGTCCTGTTTTGCCTGGCATTGAGGATAAACGACAACTATGTTCGATACCTGCTGGCGGAAGGGGACCAGCAGGACGCATGGTTCAACAGCATCCTGGAGCAAAGCATAGACAAGACAACCTACTTTTACGGCATGGCGTTCCGGGCCTTGTGGCCGGACAAGGACCTGGGCCGCTTCCTGGCCGGGCGCCGGAACATCATAAGGGAGAACGTCGAGAAGGATTTCCTCTTCGGCTATGTCGTGAGGCTGAGCGAGTCGCTCCACCCATTAAAGCCGCGCGTGCCCTCGCACCTCCATTAATGTATTATCAACGGGAATATACTTGAGCCGCTTTAGTATGAATACCTCGATAAAAGACAGGAAAATGGCGGAAATTTGCAGGATGTGCACTGTCTGTAAAAGGGCGCGGGCCAGACAATCGGGATTGGCATTTTGGTTTGTGAAAAACATTGAAAACGGGTTGTGTCCTTTTTGCCGGGCTTATGAACGCGTCTACGGCAAAAAAGCACATGAAAAGGTATAGACCCCGGCATCCCTGATCAACGAAGGATATTCCCGGATATCACGAGCCGTTGCGCTTCGGATGTTCCCTCGTAAATCTCGGCTATCTTCGCGTCGCGCATCAGCCTCTCGACTTTTGCGCCCTTGATATAACCGTAACCACCGTGGATCTGGACCGCCTTGACCGTGTGGTGCATGGCTTTTTCGGTGGCAAAGAGCTTCGCCATCGAGGCTTGCCTGCCGAAGGGCATTTTTTGGTCCCTGAGCCAGGCCGCGTTGTAGGCCAGAAATCGCGCTGCCTCGAGGTCGACGGCCATGTCCGAGATCATCCAGGCTATCGCCTGACGGCGGGAAATGGGGCTGCCGAACTGGACACGCTCTTTTGAGTATTTGATCGACTCGTCCAGAGCAGCCTTCAATATCCCGACCGCCTGGGCGGCAATGCCGACCCTGCCGTGTTCAAAGCCCTTCATCGCTATTTCCAAACCGGCTCCCTCGGCGCCGAGCATGTTATCCGCCGGGACGCGGCAGTTTTTAAAAAATACCTCGGATGTCTGGGAGGAGCGCATGCCCATCTTATGAAATGCCTTCCCCGGCAGAAGGCCGGGAGTGCCTTTCGGAATTATAAAGGCGCTCATCCAGTTCTTCCCCGCGGATTTGCCCGACTGTTTATCCGTCCGGCAGAACACGATATACATCTCGGCGATAGGACCGTTGGAGACAAAAGTCTTTGTGCCGTTAAGGATGAAATCGTCGTCCTCCCTGACTGCTGTCGTCGTGATCGCCGAGACATCTGTGCCGGCCCCCGGCTCGGTGAGCAGAAAAGCCGCCATTTTCCCGTCCTTCGCCATGGGTACGAGGAATTTCCTCTTTTGTTCCAAGGTGCCGTAGTTATTAATGGTCGTGCCGATAATCCCGGCATGAAAGGAAAACGTGAACCCGGTTGACGAGCACGACCTCGATATCTCCTCGACCGCGACGGCATGCGTCAGGAGATCCGCGCCGGCGCCTCCGAACTCCCGCGGTATCGGGATTCCCATCCAGCCACCTTCGGCAAGCTTATGAAAAACCTCGTCCGGGTGGCGGCTGCTCTCATCAAGCTCCGCGGCTATGGGTTCCACGTGCTTCAGGGCGAATTCCCGCATGTTGCTCCGGATGAGCTCCTGCTCCTCGGTCAGACTGAATTTCACATTAAGGTCCTTTCCCCTGTTTACCGGCAAGATAGCAGGCGAGCGCTATCTCCGCTTCCCTGCCCTCTATCGGGATGAACGGCAGATTGAGGACTACGGGTTTCACCATTCCCAGCATGATCCCCGCCGCCTTCATTTTTCCGAAGAAAACAAGTGTCTGGGCGAGAAGGTAGCCCGTCTCGATTTCGGGCACAATATAGATATCGACGTTGCCGGTAACGACGCTCTTTACGCCTTTGCGGTCCGCGGCCGCCCGGCTCAGGGCGCAGTCGATATCCAGCGGGCCTTCAATCACCGCCTTTCCGAACTGCTTGCGCTCCGCCATTTTCGACAGCAGCGCGGCGTCCAGGGTGGAGGGGATGCTCGGATTGACTCCCTCGATTGCGGCGAGAGCCGCCACCTTGGGGCAATCAATTCCCAGTTTCCCCGCCAGGGCGATTGCCTGTTCGGCAATCTGCTGCTTTTCGGCCAGGATGGGGAAGTTGTTGACGAAAGTATCCGTGATAATGACCAGTTTGTCCCTTTTCATGAGCTGTACGACCAGGACGTGGCTCGCCAGCTTGTTTTTCAGCAGACCGTTTTTCGGGTCGAGTACCGAGCGCGAAAAGGCTTTTATTTCATATGCCCCGCGCATCAGCACATCGGCCCTCCCCTCCTTGATGGCTGTAACAGCCGCTGCGAGCTCCCCGCCCGCCCCGGCGTCCTCGATTTCATAATCCAGATCTCGCGGGAAATTCTTTTTTATGAGGGCTTCCATCTTGAAGCCCTCTCCGATCAGGACAGGCCTGGCAAGCTGTTCCTCCGCCGCCCGGGCGAGGATCCGGCAGTCGTCATTCGAAGCTTTAGGGACCGCGATTCGTTTCACCCCGGATGACTTCGCATTTTTTTTAATTTCATCGAATATCATCGCTCATTCCCCTTTCATCCTGTCTGCTACCGCCACTCCCATCGCAATCTGCTCGATTATCGAATCGCAGAAATCGGACCTTGCCGGGATAAGCACCGCGCCTCTGGAGGTCACGGACAGGGAAACGCGCGTCACATCGAGAAAGAAGTCGAGCTTGCATAAAATATTGCCCGTATCGAGGCAGGGCATCAGGAGTATGTCGGGCAGTTTCCCGAGGTCGATCTCGCTGTAATTTTTCAGACGGCCCCCGGCCCCCAGGACCATGCCGCTGAAGTCGGTCGCCTCTATTATCTCACACTCGCCCAGCGCGCCGGATTCCGCCATCTTCCGTAGCTCTTTGTACTCGCGATACGAACCCAGCGTGCCGCCAAATGCCCTCTGTCCTGACAATACGGAAATCCTCGGTTTTTTAAATCCCAGGAGGCGGCAGACGAACAGGGCGTTTCTGAGGATGTCCACCTTTGTCTTGAGGTCCGGTTTGATGCTTACCCCGGTATCGGTAAAGGCGACAAGATGGTCAACGCCGGGTATCTCCCACATGGAAACGACGCTGACCGTCATGCCGGACCCGAGTTTCGCCTCAGCCCTGATTATGGACCGGTAAATGAACGCAGTCGGGATCTGCCCCTTGCTGGCGAGCGAAAGCTTCCCGGAAAACAGCATGCCGATGCCGAGGTCGGCTATTGCCTGCCGGTCGGTCTCGATGATCTTCTCAAACGGGCTGATATTGAACCCGATTTTTCCGGCGACCTGCTGCATTTTGCCCTCATCGCCGATGAGCACGGGCTCGATATACCCCCTCTCATAGCCCGCCTTCACGGCCAGCATGAACTCCTCGTCCTCGGGCGCGAGGACTGCCATCCTTTTCGGGCCTTTTTCCGCGGCGAGCCTGGTAAAATCGTCAAGAGACCTGATCATGTCCCATCCCCTTCCGAGTAATTTAATTCAGTTGAGTTGAAGACCCCGCCTGGGCGCGTTTGCCAAAAAGGTCCAAAAAGATTTTGGCAATTGGCCGAGGCCCCGCTTTTAACCGGCAAACATTTCCCGTTCTGACCGGGAGGCTTTTTCAACGGCAGGTAATGTCCTTGACCCGGGGAAAAAGGTATTATAATTTGTCTGAAATGAAAAATATATTATTAATATCAGATTAAGACGATGAGAGAATTATTGGAACCCAGACTCCTCGCCTATTTTGTCGCCGTCGCGGAGGAACTCCATTTCGGAAGGGCGGCCAAAAGGCTCAATATTTCGCAGCCGCCTCTGAGCCAGCAGATTATTCAGATGGAGGAAAGGATGGGCGTGAAGCTTTTCACGCGAACCAGACGCCGCGTTGAGCTCACCCCGGCCGGACAGGTACTGCTTGAGGATGCCCGCAAGATCCTGGCGCTTTCCGGGGAGGCGCTCCGCAGGGCGGTCCGCGCCGGCAAGGGGGAGATCGGAAGGCTTTCCGTGGGCTATATCGGATCTGCCAACTACAGCGTCCTGCCGGACGTCATCCGCGAGTTCCGCAGACGGCTCCCGGAGGTGGAGATTTCGCTGGCGGAATTGAATACGAACCAGCAGATCAAGGCGCTGCTCGACGGCAGAATTCATGTCGGGTTCATGCGTCCTCCCCGGGGGATGGAAAACGAGGGGCTTTCCTTTGAAACCGTCCTGCGCGAATCGCTTGTAGCAGCCATTCCCATCAGCCACAAACTTAAGGGCAGGGTTTCCATACCGCTGAAAGTGCTCGCAAAAGAGCCCTTTATAATGATCCCAAGGTCGAGGGGGCCGGGTTTCTTCGACCAGGTCATAGCAATCTGCCAGGCAGAGGGTTTCAGCCCCTCCATCGCCCTCGAGGCCTCCCAGTTCCACACCGTAATCGGGATGGTCGCAGCCGGGGTCGGCATTGCGGTTGTGCCCGCGTCAATGCAGCGCTCCCGGATGAAAGGGGTCGCTTTCCGGAGATTGGAAAATGATCCGCAGACCGAGCTTACCATGGCCTGGTCCAGTGAAAACAAATCCCCTGTCCTGAATAAATTTATCTCTGTGGCCCGGCAATCTTCCCGCCCTGAATTCCCGGGCAACACGGGACGCCCCCGGAAAGTCCCGTAAGATTGTTGATAAGCTTGCTTCACCAACCGTCAAAACTCTTGAGTGAGTGCGGTCGGGCGGCACGCCCATATCGACAGCCCCGGGCAATATCGCACAAAATGGCCAAGCCTATCGGCATTAATCGACAATTTCCCTTGACATACATGAGAGAATAGGACTAAAAGGGTCTCATTAGTATTATTCAGACCGGGATGCCGTTCAATGTTCCACATAACCAGGAAAGGGGACTACGCTATCAGGGGCATGGTTTATCTGGCCGGGAAGCCCCGGAGCGAGGTCACGCTGTTGAGGGAAATTTCCGAAGCAGTTGATGTCCCGCTGCCGATCATGGCGAAGATCTTCCAGCATCTCAATAAAACAGGCATGGTCAAGTCGCAGCGGGGGGCCGGGGGCGGGTTCCAGTTGGGCCGCAAGGCAAAGGAGATTTCATTGCTCGAGGTGATAGAGGCGGTCGACGGGCCCGTGTCGCTGAACCTCTGCATCATTGAGCGGGGTTCGTGCGGCCGTGAGCAGTTCTGCAGCGTCCACCCCGTCTGGGTAAAGATGCAGCGGAAATTCAAATCGGAGCTGGGCCGGATCAGCCTGCAGTACCTTGCAAATAAACAATCATCATAACCCGGGAGGTTTTTATTTATGTCAATTGCTTATTTAAAATCGCTTTTTGTTGAGGAGCAGGACGCTGTTGAGTTCAGCGGAAAGTGCCACGATTGCGGCCGGCAGACCTCGGTGGTCTGCATAAGGGACCGAGAGGATGTCAGTGTCAAAGGCGGTGCTTACTGGCGCAAGCTCGACCGGGACTTCATCAAGTGCGAATCCTGTTTCGCAAAAGAGCCTCTGCTGACGCGCTATGCCCCGTGCGAGATCTACTCCCGGGTGACCGGGTATCTGCGCCCGGTAAAGCAATGGAACCCCGGAAAGCGCGAGGAGTTCAAGCAAAGAAAAACTTATACAATAAAATGATTCATAAGGAGAAAAGACCATGTCGAAATCGGACAAATTTCTAATGGAAGCATTCGCCGGAGAATCCCAGGCTAATCGCAAATACCTGGCCTTTGCGCAGCAGGCTGACAGCGAAGGCTATCCTCAAGTGGCCCGCCTGTTCCGCGCGGCAGCGGAAGCCGAGACGGTTCATGCACATAACCACCTCAGGGCGGCAAGAGGCATCGGCAACACAAAGGAAAATCTTCTGCAGGCGATCAGCGGCGAAACCCATGAATTCACAAAAATGTACCCGGAAATGATTGAAGCCGCCCGCTCGGAGGGGAACAAGGCCGCCGAGAGGACTTTTACCTTCGCTAACGAGGTGGAAAAAACTCACGCTCAACTCTACCAGAAGCTTCTCGACGGTTTCGAAAACGCCCGGGAACAATATCCTTATTTTGTCTGCCCGGTGTGCGGCCACACGGCGGAAAACAATGCTCCGGATGTTTGTCCCGTATGCGGGGCAAAAGGGCGACTTTTTAAAAGAGTGGATTAAAAACCGGCTTGTTTCAAGATCCCGCATTCAAAATCCTTACAGGGGCGTGCTGAATTCGCCCCTGTAATAAATTCAAGTCCCCCCATTAACCGCCTTCTATATTCATCATTATGAAATGTTTGATATTTGTTTACGTTCATAATAGTTGACATTGCGTTTTCCATATTGTTAAATACCGGCATTAATGCATGTATTGCAGTTTTGAGACTGGACCCTCTTATCCCGAAGTGACTGCTGCCCCATGTCCGGAAAAAAGAAAATATCTGGCGTAATTTTTTCATTCTTTTTAAATCCATACCTTACAATCAAATCCCTGAATTGCCCACCGGTATGCTTCCGGCAGCCGAATTCTTCCACCCTTGTGAATCCTGAAGAGGAGATTGCATGAAGACCAAAGCGGAAACTGAGATAACTGAAGTTGACCATGTTAAAGAAAACATGACGCCGGACATCAATTCCGTTGTAGATTCATCAGCTGATTCCATTTACGTTGTGGACAGGGACTGCAACTACCTGTTTATGAACAAGACCCACCGTTGCCGGTACGGCATTTCCGAGAAAGAGGCGCAAAGCAGCTCATACGGAGACTACCACAGCCCCGATCAGCTCAGTATATTCAAGGATAAGATCGAAGAGGTTTTCAGGACCGGCAGGATCGTCAGGCAGGAGCACGGGAGCAAGCGGGACCACTTGTATTACTTGAGGACATTCAGCCCCCTTGAATGCCCTGCCACAGGCAAGATCACGGCCGTCACTGTGGTAACGAGCAACATCTCCGCTCAGAAGATCCTGGAGCAGGATCTCCTGAAATCCGAGAACAGGTATCGCAACCTGTTCGATAACAGCCTGGTCGGCGTTTACCAGACGAGCCTTGAAGGCAAACTCCTCTACGTCAACCAGGCCATGGCCGATATATTCGGGTACGAATCGCCCGACGAAATGAAATTGAACACATTGAGCCTTCATAAAAACCGGGCGGAGAAAATGAAGATGATCGAAAGGTTGAAGAGGGACGGCATGGTCCGGAACTTCTCGACCAGATCGAAGGCCAGGGACGGGCAGGTAAAAGATGTAATGCTCAGCGCCATTCTCGAAGACGATACCGTAACGGGAACTGTCGTCGATATAACAGACCGCATCCGGCTGGAACAGGAGGTCAGGGATGTCCAGCAGACCGTGTCGAATATTTTCAATTTCCTTCCCGATGCAACTTTCGCCATCGACACCGAGGGTGTAGTCCTTGCCTGGAACAGGGCGGCCGAGGAGATGACCGGGGTCATAGCCGTAGACATAGTCGGTAAAGGCAACTATGAATATGCCATGCCCTTCTATAATGAGAGGAGGCCCTTGCTGATCGACCTCGCCCTCAGACCGGACAGGAATACCGAAAAGAACTACACTGCCCTGAAGACATCCGGGGATATCCTCTACGGAGAATCCTTTGCCCCGAACCTGAAGCCCGGCAACGTCCACCTCTCCGCAACAGCTTCCGTTTTAAGAAATTACAGGGGCGAAATTGTCGGCGCGATCGAATCCATCCGCGACAACACCGAACGAAAGAACCTTGAGGAGGAAATCAGGGCCCTCTCAATAATCGACCATCTGACCGGACTGTACAACAGGAGGGGATTCCTGTCACTGGCTGAGCAGCAGCTTAAAATCCTGGAAAGGACGGGGAAAAACATGCTCCTCATCTTCGCCGACCTTGACGGAATGAAAATCATCAATGATACCCTCGGCCACCAGAAAGGGGACGAGGCGCTTGTGGAAACCGCGAAGATCCTGAAAAAATCCTTTCGGAAGGCCGACATTATCGGCAGGATGGGCGGTGATGAATTTGCCATTCTGGCTCTGAGCGGTCCGCCGCAGCGTCCGGAAATACTCAAGGACCGCCTGGAAAAGAATATACAGGAATTCAATGAGACCCGCCAAAAAGGCTTCCAGATATCCCTGAGCGTGGGGGTCGTCCTATATGACCCGAAAACCCCTGTTTCGCTGGATGACCTGATTTCAAATGCCGATGAGAAGATGTACCAGGTGAAAAGTCAGAAAAAACTGGCAATACCCGCCTCCAGGGCCTGAGGGAACTCGAAAAAACAATTATTTGGGGGTGGTCGGGCCGATCTTTATCGTCCTGTCGCCGGACGTCTCGGCGCGCTGATGGCTTTTTTTGATCTTAACGATCTGCCACGAATCGCCCGTGGTGGTTATCGACCAGTTCGCCAGGTCGAAATAGAGCTCGCGCACGGCCGGGAGCCGGGAAATATCCCTGGCGAGGTCCTCGATCTGCGAAACCGGAAAATCCGAATTGTCTACCTTGAAAAGCTCGCCCCTGATGTAAACAGTCCTGCCGGTAAAGGAAAAATCGATTCTGGACAGGTCCGCTGCATTGCGGACGAGGATGCTCCTGATATCGCGGTTGACCTTGTACCTCGACTCTTCCATGCGGGTTCATAGCATATTTTGATGGCCAAGACCTTACCTTTCTGAACGAGGCCGCTTTTTTGCCTGTTGCACCGCCGTTAAGTGCCCCGGAAACGCCCCGATAGGGGGCTTTGTCAACTACTGTAAACACTTTTTTATGTAAGCGCATTCCTTTTGCCGGGGCCTCCTTGTTCCAGGCGGCAGGGACGGTACCCGGACCCATGTTTTCCTCCCGGGTGAATTCAGAATTCCTGCGCTGGCTAATCCGGTTTCGGATTATGGAATTAAGTTATGAAATCATGCGAAAGGATAGAAAACGTCTGATCGGACCCGGAATGGACCCCCTGGAAAAACTTGTAGCCGACAATCCCTGCTTTCACGAGTGGCCGGACGGCTCACCTGCGAACTGGGCCGCGCGACCGTCCGTTCTCAGCTTTATGAGAGGACTGCTCCGCCCCGGGATGGACACCCTGGAGACGGGAGCCGGCCAGACGACCATTGTTTTTGCTATTTCAGGCGCCAATCATTTCGCCATAACCAACCAGCCCAATGAGCCGGAAAGGATCAGGGATTATTGCCGAAAGAACTGCATTGCGGAAGACCTCCATTTTCTTCTCGGCGATTCCGACAAAATTTTTGCAACTGAGGGCGCCATTCCTGAGACCCTCGATTTCGTGTTCATAGACGGGGCCCACCGGTTTCCCTTCCCGGCGCTGGACTGGCACTTCACCCAGCGAAAGCTCCGGATCGGCGGCATCTTGGGCATCGATGATATCGATATCCCATCCGTCCGCATTCTCCATGATTTCCTCAGCGGCGAGGAGGAATGGGATCTCATCAAGGTGATCGGCAAAACTTCTTTTTTTAGAAAGACTGGCATGCCTGATACAACACTGGACCACCAGGGCCAGAAATTTAATAAATTCAAAGTCCCTGTTGAATAAGTCTGTGAGGGCTTCGGCTTTCCGGCAATGCGCTGTTGTTTGCTAAAGTGATAATTTTGTTTTGACATGTCACCTTTTCTGGTATACGCATTCGGCAAACGATTCTCAGAACACCCGAGGCCGGAAATGATGCGTTCCTACCCTGTGTTGCGTTTGCTGAAAGTGTCCCTGCCTGTATTGATAATTCCATTGCTGCTCTCCGCCAATTCCCGGGCGGCGGAGAAGCCGGTCTGGGTCGAAGCCCAGGGCGAGGCGCTCCTCGGAGAAACGGACACCCCCAAGGAGGTCAGGGACAGGTCGAGAAAGGACGCTCTCGCCAAGGCCGTCGAGAAGGCGGCGGGCGTGTTCCTGAAATCTCACACCCTCGTTTCGAACAGCCAGATCTCGGACGACCTGATTTTCGCTTCGGTGAAAGGCGAAGTGGTAAAGAGCCATGTCATCAAGGCCGGCTGGGACGCCGAGGACAGGAACCTTTACAGGACGACGGTTAAAGCGCTGATCAGGCCGGTCTACCCGGAAAAGGGCGAAGGGTTCTCGGCAAAGCTCTATATTTCCAAGGCACGGCTGAAAGAGGGCGAAAACGTTAAAGTGTTCTACAGCGCCAATTCCGATTGCCACGTTTACATATTCTGCGTGGCGGCGGACGGTTCGGTAACCATGCTCTTTCCCAATGCCGAATCTCGCGACAACAGGGCTGCTGCCAACCAGGCCTATGAATTTCCGCCCCCGCAAAGCTCCATAAACCTCAAGGCGATGCTCCTGCCCGGCGCCAGGCCGCCCACCGAAGAGAAGATTAAAATCATAGCCACCAGGTCGCGGCAGGACCTCATACCGCTCGGGTTCCAGGAAGGCACATTCCAGGTTTACACAGCGCAGTCAACCGGCATGATCAGCGACCTTGTGAGAAAGCTCAACCACCTGGAACCGCATGAGTGGACGGAAGCTACGGCCGTCTATACGATCGTGAAATAAAAACCTGCTCTTTCAGAGTGCTGTCCGCATTTTTTACCAGGTCTAAAAGCTCCGGCTTTTTCCCTGCCTGTTTGGAGATTTATAATGAAATACCGGAAACTTATATCCTGCTTTGCCTTCGTACTTGTTTTTTATCTCTTCGGATGCGCCGGCGACATGACCGGAATGGGCCGAAGCGAAGCCGGCCGCGGCACAGGGTACGCTACTCTGGACCTCACGATAGGAGTGCTCCCGGTCTCCGGCAGCCTGAATCCCGACCAGAATATGCATCCCGGCCTCGCCGGCGCCCTTGACAGTTATCATTTTTTCAAATCCATTGAGCCCGTCGCTTCAGCCCCCAACAGAAAATTCGACCTTCTGCTCGTCTGCGAACCGCCGGGTTTTGCCCCGGAAATGAAGGTCCTGTCAGGATATTCCGGGAAAGAGCTTTTCAGAAAAAAGGTCACAGCGCTTTACGGCACCGGCGGCTACCCCAGGGCGGCGCGCGAGCTTGCCCGGGCATTCGCCGTCGGCAGTCCCTTGTACCAGGAGATAACGGCGGAGCGCGAGGTCTTTAAACGCCAGTCCGCATATGCTTCCGCCGGGAACACCGCCGCGGTCGCCGCCCCGGTTCAGTCCGATATCGACCGGCCCTTCTTTGAGGAAAGGCAGAAGGTCTTCGGGGAACAGGACCTCGCAGTCGTGATCGGCATCGAGCAGTACCAGCAACTCCCCGCCTCCGCGTTTTCGCTAAGCGACGCCGCGCTTGTAAAAGAGTACCTGGTTTCGCTGGGGATGAAGGAGCGCAATATAGAACTCGTAACCAACGGCCAGGCAACCTATTCCGCAATTCTTAAGTTAATCGAAGCGTGGCTTCTGAACAGGGCGGGAAAAGACAGCCGTATTTTTGTCTACTATTCCGGCCACGGGTCGCCCGATCCCGTTTCCGGCGACGCCTTTATGGTTCCTTTCGATGGGGACCCAAATTATCCGGCAGAGACATGCTATCCGTTGAAAAGGCTCTCGGACAAGCTCGCCAGGATACCAGCCCGGGAAAAGATGATTGTTCTCGATGCCTGTTTTTCCGGAGCGGGCGGCAGGAGTGTGCTTGCCAGGGGCGCGCGGCCGCTGGTCATGACGGCGGCGGAATTGAAACTTCCCGGGGATATGGCGATACTGACGGCAAGCCAGGGAGCTCAAATCTCGGCATCTTCTCCCGAAAAAGGGCACGGCATCTTCACTTATTACTTCCTGAAGGCAATCAGGGAGGGCAACGGGAGCCTCGCCGATATTTACCTTTATGCGAGGCCGCGCATCGAGGATGAGGCCAGACGCCTCAATGTGCGCCAAAGCCCCAGGCTCGATCCCGCTCCGGAAAATTCGGCGGGGAAATTCCTGTTGCGAAAATAATCGC
>CAZKYN010000032.1:0-6908 GCA_964556675.1 uncultured Syntrophaceae bacterium | reverse complement strand
GCGTTTTCCACGGATATTGAGAGTCATCCGGAGCGCATTATTTTCTCCTCAGAAATTTTCCCAGTCTTGATTTTGTGTCCGTAATCGTAAACCTGCTTTCCTCTTCAATTCTCAGCCCCTCATGGAGCGTCGTCATCATCCCGCTGTTATAAAGGCTTTTTATTGCCGCGATGCTCTCCAGGCTGTTTTCGAGGATCGACTTCGCGAGGGAGACGGTTTCATCCCTTAACCGGTCCGCCGGCGCTATTCGGTTCACCAGCCCCATTTCGAGCGCCTCGGCCGCGGAGAAGAACCTCGCTGTAAATGAAAGCTCCCGTGCCCTCATCAGCCCGACTGTCCGGGGGAGCCTCTGCGTCATGCCCCAGCTCGGCCGCACCCCCCAGCGCGCATGCGAATCGCAGAAGGTGGCGCTCTCGGAGGCGACGACAAGGTCGAAGCCGAGCAAGGTTTCCAGGCCGCCCGTGACGCAAGCGCCGTTGACCATGGCAATGACTACTTTCGAGAGGCCCAGCATCGTGTCTATCACGGCGCGGCCGGGGATATCGTATAAAGGGCCAACTGCCCCGTCGTTGATATCGGCGGCTCCGAGGGCCTTCAGATCGAGACCGGTGCAGTACGCGCGTCCGGCGCCTGTGACTACTATTACGCCGGTCTCATTATCCCTTTCCGCAACCAGGAGCGCATCCCGCCATTCATCGAGCATTTCCGGGTTCATTGCGTTCATTTTTTCCGGCCTGTTGAAAGTTATCCAGGCAATCCCCTCGGACTTCTCGTACAAAATGAATTTATAGTTCATGCTCTCCTCCCGTCAGATTGATCTTCACATGCGATTATTTCATCAGCCGCCGCATTGAACAATTATATGAAACCAACTGCCAGACGATCAAAATCAGAATCACTGCACTGCTCGAAAGCGGCAGACCTGTATACGAAAAAATATCCATCCTCCGGGACATGCTTTCGGGCGGTTCCCGGCTGTCTCGATCCAGGAGATTGAAACCAACACCCAGTGTGATATGGCCCGTTTTGCCGTCAACGGCATATTCCTTCGAGACCCTGTATACCGAGACATGGAAGCAGGAAAGAAAAAATAGAAAAACCAGCAGGGAAAGCGTTGTTAAAAATGCCGTCTTGGCAGCCTTGCCGGCCAGTATGGATTCGCGCTCATCTCGCTCCCGGATGAAGGTCAATCCGGACATGACCATATCCCGGAACTCCCCGCAAAGCACCAGCCTGGCGCTCAGGTACAGCGAAAGCAACATCCAGACGGCGATCAGGAGACCGGCAAAGCCGTTCATGTACTCGATAAACGTTGAGTTTTTAACCATCCCGTTGGCGTAAAAATAAGCAAATATCCCCATGCCGGCCATTATCGGGATCCCGCCGAGAAATATTTTCAGCAATAACGAATCAAACCTCTTCATCTTAAGAATCCTCCTCAATCGAGAAAATCGAATCAATGTCCGTCTTGAAATGACGGGCTATCCGAAACGCCAGCTCCAGTGAAGGGTTGTAGCCTCCGCCCTCAATGGCGATAATGGTGGCCCGTGTCACTCCTATTTCCCTGGCAAGCTGCTCCTGGGTCAGCCGTTGTTCAGCCCTGAACACATGGAGACGGCTTTTAATCTTAAGAGGGAATTTGTTCATGAAAGGTATGTACAGTTTGCTTTACATTATGTCAAGCATAATTGTCTTTTTTTCTTGCACGTGCCCGGACCATGGCGTCCGGGCATCGAATAAAGCTGAATTATTTTGTCAACTGGATCGGCTCGTAACGAAGGGAACGGTACGGGTTTATCCCACCCGGGAACATAATGCCGTCTACAAAATACAGGTTGTCGGCCACGTTCTCGACCGACTTGATCGCGGCAGCGCCATGCCCGGCATCGATGAACAGCTTGACTTTCGCCTGCTCCCTGCCGGTTGCGATATTCACTCTTTTAGCCATGTTAACTGACTGGACAAAAGGGACTATCCTGTCGTCTGTGCCGTGGACCAGCAGGATCGGCGGGAATTTCCTGTTGACAAACTCAATCGGGCTGGCGGTCCAGGATTTCTCTTCCTTGCATTTTATGCAGTAGCCCATCAGCTTGTCTGCAAAGGAAGCGCCCAGCCGGGAAAGGGAGATGATTTCGGAAACTCCGTACCAGGAGACAGCGCCTTGAACGGAGGAAGACCTATTGGCGTTGCCCATGGTCAGGTCCTCCATTTTCGAGTTATCGTTTGTCGCGGCGAGCATTTCCGCCAGGTGTCCCCCGGCGGAATTCCCCCACACGACTATTTTTTCGGCGTCCAGCTCGAACCTGTCTGCATTGGCGCGGATGAACCGTATGGCTGCTTTGGCATCATGGATCTGCGCCGGCCATTTCGCCTCGCCGGAAAGCCGGTACCCGGCATTCACCACGGCATAGCCCTGATAAGCGGCCCACAGCACCGCCGCGCTGCTTGCCGACCGCTTGTTGCCCGCTTCCCATCCGCCCCCATGGAAGTTGACGATCACCTTGTAAGGGGGCTCCCCGACAAAGGGATAAATAATATCAAGCCGCTGCGCCGGGTTTTCCGTCCTGGCATAAGGGATATCCAGGACTGTTTTCCTGAACTGGCTCATAATGATTTCCGGGGATTTCTTGCGGAGGTCGGCTGTGAATTCGCCCATGTCAGGGGCCGGATGATCTTTCGATATCCTCTGGAGGTCCATCGCAATCCTGTCTACAAGGTCCAGGCCGGCGCTCCCGGTGACAGTAATGCCCATCTGCGGACCGGCCGCGGCGACGGCTTCCCGGCCGGCCTGCGCGGGAGCGCATGCCAATCCCAAAAGTACCGGTGTGCATGCCATCGCGACAAATGTCATGGTGAGGGTTTTTTTCATTTTCCGTTTCCCCCTGAGAAAGAAGTCGGCAAGCTTGTTGACAGCCCTGCGCCATTATGCAACTTTGCCTTTACTGTCACAGCCGATAAAATTAGGAGGTGGCCCATGTCACAGAAAAGCGGGCGCGACATAGAAATTTCCTATTCGTCCAGGCAATTCGCAGCCAAGCTGCGGCGCCTTGCGGATGCTTTGGAACAGGGAAAACAATTTTCCATCCAGGTCGCCGGGAAGCGGATCCATATCCCGGCCGGCGCCGTGATCAGCGTTGAGCACGAATGCTCCGAGCGGTCAGAAGAAATCGAGTTCCAGCTCAAGTGGACACGCTGACGGAAGGGTCCGGCATTATAAGACAGATGTAATTGAGGCGGGTTTTTGAACGGACGTCCGCGCCTGACACGGCCGCTGCCGCTTTATATTGTCAAGTCCACATCCTGAACGGTGACCACCGAACCGTCTTCCCTCAATGCGATTCCCGTTTGGGCTATCCCTCCGAGCGACAGGTTATCCCCGCTCTTCAGGCTGTAAGGTGTCTCGATATTCCCCAGGTAAACAGCCCCAATCCCGAGCCGACCGAGGGAATAAAGCTGATCAATGCCCTGGGCATCCCTGGTCCAGACGCGCAGGCCGGCGAAGACCGGATCGCTCTCGTCAATCCAGTTGTCCCCACTCACGTCGTAACCGGCAAGCTGCGCAAAGCCGTTCCCGGACTGGGGGCCGAAAAGCTCGGAACCGTCGTTTATTAGGCCGTCGTTATTCAGGTCAATAGACAGGAAGCCGCTGCCGGCGGCGAGAAACGAAACCTGGTCCTCCGTCCCGTCCGCATCGATATCAAAACTGAATTTTTCGGAAGTCAACTGCGCCGCATTCCCGGCGAAATTGATGACCAGCGGGTCGATCTTCACGGCATCTCCAGCCCGGATGCTGACATCGTTTTGAGAGGCAAACTCCCGGCTCATCTCCAATTGCAGTGAAAAATTGACCTCCCGGCCATCGGAAGTCCTGATCACCCCCCCGGCCTCAAAAGAAGTCTGTTCAGATTCATAATACTTTTCGTGCAGGTCGTACTCCAGGCCCCAGCCCGCCTTCTCCGGGGCGGGAGGGCTCTGGTCAGAAGACTGTGATTCCGGACATTCCAGATTTTCCGATTTTAATTCTATTGACTGCACAAGTTTAAAGTTGAACTTTTTCCCGGTTAGTTGCTCGAACAGTTTCTCCAAGAGTTTCAATGTGATTTTGTCATGTTCACTAGGCTCGATAGTCACGGAATCACAGTCTTTTGAGTCCTTCGCTTTCTTTTCAACACTTTTTTTCACGGCCGTTTTGGAAATCTCGACCTGGTCCTGCCGCACGGATTGCAGGACTGAGGCGGCACCCTTTCCTTCGAAATCCGGCCTGATATCCCCCACCCAGGACTTCAGGGATTCCTCTTTCGAGTACCGCTGATTATAATGATGGGCGGCGGACATACTGATGCTGGAGGATTCAATAATCATTGCTGTGCCTTCACGTGCTTTTAGTTTAGTATCGGCAAAACTCTGGATTCCTTGAATTTCACGATGCCCACCGCCCCAGCGGGCGTGAGACGTTTAAAGAGCCGGAAGCCCTATTCGGTCGGGCATGGCTGCGTCGAAGCGGGAGGGGCGTTCAGGACAGTGAGTAAAACCTGAGCCTATTTATGATTTGGCCGGGAGAAGAAAACTATAGAGCGGCAGGGCACAAGAAAAGGCAGGACCGGTCCGGCCCTGCCTTAATATCAAGCACTTATTTTGTCCTTATTACTTTCTCCTGATCCCTGCCAGGCCGAGCAGACCGAGGCCGAGGAGCAGCATGGAGGCGGGCTCGGGGACTTCACCCACCGGGTTTTCATCACCCTGCTGGCCGTCGCCGGTGGTCTGGCGGAAGTTGATAACATAGTCGCCCGATCCGGATCCACCCGACCAGTAGCTGAGAGCGCCGTTATTCGAAGGCCCGTACAAACTGCCATACGGATAGCTCTGGAACATCAAACCCTGCTCGCTATAAGGGTCATTGTCGAACATCGAAACGCCGACATAATAAACTCCCGCAGGAAGGTCTGTCAGCTGAAGGTAAGCAGGTCCAGCTATCGCTATACCATCATCGTTTCCCTGCACACCCTGCCCCGCCGAGTTAAACAAGAACAGCTGGCTGTCGTAATCATCGTAGCCTACCGAGTTGATGTAAAAATTACCGCCACCCCAGTAGAACCTGTACAGGTCCGCATCATTACCGGACACGTACCCGCGCACCTCGGTAGTCCCGCCGGGAAGAGTCTGCGCCGATGGGAGAAGCTGTCCAACATCACCCGACTCATAATAGATCGCTGCAAAAGCACTGGAAGCAACGAGCATCAATGTCATGATTAAGGACAAAAAAAGTGTTTTCTTCATATTTTCTCTCCTTTCAAAAAATAAAAAATTTCTCAAGTTCACGTAAATGCAATAACAATGCCGCAAGCTGAAAGACATGTAATACACTGAAAATATTTGATAAATAATCGAGAGGCTTCGGTGCCGACATAATTTCGTGTATAAAGTTGTAAAGACAATCGACACCAGCATCAGGCCTGAAATTATCTAATATTGAAACAGTTAAAGCATTTCAACGACTTACAAATCCGAAGGTAAATTTGATCTTCTGTAAAGAATCTTTACACCTTATCGAACGGCAATCAGGCTCCGGTTATCTTCAAGACAAGGTCTTCTGAAGGACAAACAAAAAAAAGCAGGACCAAATCGGCCTGCTTTCCACGGGTTTATTCATATCTTTTTCCGCCGGGGCGTCCTATTCCCGGAACGTGAAATCCTCCATTTTATCCTTGCACTCGAGACAAACGTCCACGTTCAGAAAGTCGTCGCTGAACCCGCCCTGATCGTAAAAGTTCCTGAGATCGAAGGAAGTTAAATCTCTTATCCAGGAATAATCTTTTTGGATCTTTTTTCCGCAGCGCTCGCATTCAATTACGGCCGTAACCATCCGCGTCCTCCTCAATACAGAAGATTTCGTTTGGGAAAACAAGGATAGCAGGAAAAGTCGATATTACAAGAGCCGTATATCAGCCCTTTTATGAGCATGAGCCAGGATTGTAAGCGGACGGACAGTAGACACGCAAAACAAGATTTGTTCCTCCTTCAGCGCGTCAGGCTTATAAGGAGAGCCCGCCATGTCCTCATTTCCAGTAATTCAGGACAAAATATCATGATCAACGGGCCAAATCCGGACATCCGGCCTGAAGACAGGTTATTTGCCCGCGTCTTTTTGCAGATAATATTCCAGCGCTTTAAGCGCAAACCTTGCAGAAGCGGTCGCCGGACCGCCGCCCATTTCGATTGCGACATCGATGCACTCAAGGATCTGCTGTTCCGAAGCCCCCGCGTTGATTGCTTCTCCGACATGGTGCTCCATGCAGGCTTCGCAGTTTATGGCAACGGAAATTCCCAGGGCGATAAGTTCCTTATGCTTCCTGTCGACTTCTCCCCCCGTGAATGCAGTCTGGGCCAAAGCAATAAATGCATTGTATGCTTTTGACTTTTTTTGAAAAAAAGCATGGGAATATTTCCTGTCCTCGATGATCTTCTCAATTTTTTCCACACTCCGGCTGTCCATGTCAGATTTCCTTTGCCGATTTTTGCCGGAATAATAATCAACTCTTGGACCTCAGGCAAATGACTTGTATTTATGTATTTCATAATTGAGGATTATCGGCCGATAGAGGAACTCATTATAAGTTCATGCCCAGAGTTTGAATACTCTCAGCTTTTTACCGGTATCAAAACAACGCCTCACACTATCGGAAATTCACGGTACGATATTTGCTTCGGATAATATCATGAATTGCGGGCCTTGGGCCGTGAAGGGGGAAACGATTTCCGGATGAAAGATTCATCACTCGGATGTTCAATAGTTTACAGCATAATCTGCCTTTCTTTGCCGCTCATCTGGAGCACGCTGCTCGCCGCAAGTCCTGCCCAAGCAACCAAAAGCATGGGTGACAAAAACAATTATTTGACATCCAGAAGTC
>CAZKYN010000031.1:0-20455 GCA_964556675.1 uncultured Syntrophaceae bacterium | reverse complement strand
TGTATGGGGGTGGGGTGATAATACCTATGGCGAGATCGGAAATGGAAGCACGATAGATGTAAACTCCCCGGTGCAGGTCTTCCCCTAGAAACCTCGTGATTATTTATGAATCCGGGCCGGCAGTTTTCAGCCGACCCCGGTTTTTTTAATCAACTCTCCCGGAGGGCGTCGACTATGCTCATCCTTGAGGCCCTTACCGCCGGGAAAACACCGCCGACCAGGCCCATTATGACGGCGAACCCCAGCGATTGCAGGAATATTTCCGGGGTGAGCCGGAAGGTAAAGGCCAGCTCCGAGAAGGTCTGGAAATTCAGGGTAGAGACGGTCATGAGCTGGAGGAAAGACGCAAAGAAAATCCCCGCAAGTCCCCCGATCAGCCCCAGCGCGAGGGATTCGAGCAGAAATGCGAGCAGGATGCTGCGGCGCTGGAAACCCAGGGCCCGCATGGTGCCGATTTCTGCGGTCCGGTTCGCCACTGCTGCATACATCGTGATCATGGCCCCGATAACGGCGCCAAGCGAGAAGATGATGGTCAGCGACAGGCCGAGGATCCTCAGAAACTTGGCCATTATCTCGGACTGCTCTTCATAGTAGCGGGTCTCGCGCTTGGCTTCGAGGCTCAGCCGGGGATTGTTCTCGATAAATGTCTTGACCCCGGGAAAGGCGGAAGGGTCCGAAAGCTTGAAAATCACGGAAGAGTAAACGGGCCTGCGGAACGCCTGCATCAACTGGTCGGCGTCAGCCCAGATTTCCGAGCTGAAACCTGTGTTGCCGGCATCGAAGACGCCGACCACCTGCCAGGCGCGCATACCGAATCGCAGCGACTCCCCGAACCCGGCCCCGTTGAACCGGCGGGCTATGCCGGCGCCGGCCATGACCTCGGAGGAGCCGGGGCGGGGCATTCTCCCCTCGATTATTTTTACCTGGGGCCGCAGCTCCAGGGAGTTCTCCCCTATGCCCCGGATCTCGACATTTGCGGGATTGCCGTTGTCGCGGCGGGGCAGAGTTATCAGGATGACAATTTCCTTTGCGGCCAGGCGGCGGCCGTCCGGGCGCGTGGCGATCCCGGCCAGGGTCTCCAGGATGGCGGCCTGGTCTCGTTCAACCCCGCTCTGGACTTCCGAGGTAGAGCCCTTGCGGATAACGACCACGTTGTCGTATGACCCGGTCTCCACGAGCGTCTTCTGCAGCCCTTCCGCCATCATCAGGATGGCCGTAAATACAAATACCACCAGCGCCATCCCGGAGGCGGTCAGCACGGTTGTGAGCCGGCGCGCCCAGAGATTGCGTATATTGTACGCCAGAGGGACCGGCATCAGCCCACCTTCCTCAACCCGTCGGCTATCCTGATCCGGACGGCGCGGCGCGCCGGAATGATTGCGGCGAAAATCCCTACCAGGACAGCCGCGGCCACATCCAGATAAAGCGTTTCCGTCTCCACGTGGAAATAGGGGAAGTAAGAGCTCAGCGCTTCCCCGAACGCCGCCGCGACGGGGAAGGTGCAAATAATTCCCAGCGCGCATCCTGAAATCGTGATCAGGAGAGATTCCCCGAAAATCAAAAAAGCTATGGGCCTCGATCCGTAGCCCAGCGTCTTGAGGACGGCATATTCGCTTGTCCGTTCCCTGGTGGTCATGGCCATGGTGTTGGCGACGACGGCGAGGATGATGAATATGACCAGCAGCGAGACGATCCTGATGGCGATTATGATTGCTTCGGCCATGGACAGGAAACTCTGGGTGAAGGCCTTTTCCGTTTCGGTAAGGGTCTCGGCGATCGAGTTCTTGAACTGGCTGTCGATGGCGGCCGCCACTTGCGCCGCGATCTCGGGGTCCCTGACGCCGACCATCAGAAATCCAATCTGGTCGGCCCGGGCCGGGGATGTTCTTTTCATGGTTTCGTTGAGGTAATCCCATTGGAAGAAGAGCTGGGTCTCGTCGACGCTGCGGTCCCTTCCCCTGTAAATGCCCCTGAGGACAAAATCCCAGTTCCCTGGGTAAATGGTCCCCTGCAGAGTTATGCCCTGTCCGATTTTCCATCCGAATTTTTCAACGAGTTTGATCCCCGCGACGCATCCGCGCCGGTCCCTCAGGAAACTCGTCTTCTCCCCGGGGTCCATGACGAACTCGGGATAGAGGTCAAGGTAAGTGCGGGGCTCCACGGCGAAATTGGCGAAGAAATTTTTCTTGTCAATATAGTACGCTCCGAACCAGTTCCCGTAGGAAACTATGGTTACGCCCTCGACCTGGCGTATCCGGTCCTTGTATGAGAGCGGGAGAGGGAAGATAAGCGAAACAGCGTTGCGGACGACGAGACGGGTGGCCGACGAGGCCTCCACCCCCAGGTACCAGGTGGTGATCACGGTCCGCAGCAGGCCGAAGGCTAGGATGGCAATCGTTATGCCGAGGATGGTCAGGCCGCTGCGCAGCCGGTGGCGGAAGGCGTTCCTAATGAGGAGTTTGAGGATGAGCATTGCTGAGGATGCCCTTCTCCAGGAATTTCATGCTTTCGGCGCGATTGGCCGCGCGCGGGTCATGGGTAACCATGATAATGGTCTTGCCCGACTCCTTGTTGAGGCGGCCCATGAGGTCCAGGATTTCCTCGGCCGATACCCGGTCGAGGTCGCCGGTAGGTTCGTCGGCCACAAGTATCGCCGGGTCCGTGACTATGGCCCGGGCAATGGCAACGCGCTGCTGCTCGCCGCCGGAGAGCTGGCTCGGGTAATGCTCCATGCGCCCGGAAAGGTTTACAACTTTTAATGCAAGCTCAACGTGTGTCTTCCGTTCCGTTTTGGACAAACCCGTCAGATGGAGTGGCAGCTCAACGTTCTCAAAAGCTGTAAGGACGGGAATAAGGTTGTAGAACTGGAAGATGAAACCCACGTGGGTGGCCCGCCAGGCCGCGAGTTCCGTTTCCGAAAGGGATGTAATATCAAGGCCGCCGATCCTGATCGACCCGCTGTCGGCCTTGTC
This sequence comes from uncultured Syntrophaceae bacterium, assembly GCA_964556675.1. Classification (GTDB taxonomy): domain Bacteria; phylum Desulfobacterota; class Syntrophia; order Syntrophales; family UBA4778; genus JBDKTK01. The sequence continues at coordinate 17,483 of CAZKYN010000031.1, read as the reverse complement.
GATGCCGGCTATAAGGTTGAGCAGGGTGCTTTTGCCGGAGCCCGACGGCCCCATGAGGGCCAGGAACTCCCCTTCCATTATATTGAAGGTTATGTCTTCCAGGACGGGGATGCGCCTCCCCCCCCTGCTGTAAGATTTATAAATATGGCTGATCTCCACAATGAGGCTATCAGGCATGATGGTTTGCTCTGTCCGGCCGCGATTATTTTTCCGGGACTTTGACCCGGTCCCCCGTCTTCAACCTTCGAGGCGGGTTCGCAACGATTTTGTCTCCGGGCTTCACGCCGGAAGTGACTTCGACCATGTCCCCCAGTTCTTCGCCGGTCGTGACCTGGACCAGTTTGGCCTTTCCGTCATTCACGGCGAATACCGATATCTGGGCGTCACGTTTTATGACGGCAGTCTTCGGCACCGCCGTGCGCGGTTCGCGTTCCGCGGGGGTAAGCTCGCGGGAAAGGAAGGCGACCTTCGCGCTCATGTCGGGCAGTATTCGCGGGTCCTTCTCCACGAAGCGGACTTTGACCATCACGGTCGCCTTGGTGCGGTCGGCCGTCGGCACTATCATGTGAACAATCCCGGCAAAGCGGCTGTCCGGCAGGGCGTCGAGCTGGATCTCGCACGGCCGGCCTATTTTGACCATGCCAAGGTTCGATTCCGAAACGTCCGCCTCGATCTGCAGGGAGCCCATATCGGCGATGGTCACCACCGATGCCTTCGCATTGGCTGCCGCGCCCAGGGGGGTCACTATATCGCCGATATCGGCGCTCTTGGTGAGCACCACGGCATCAAAGGGCGCCCTGATCATGGTGTATTCGACCGCGACTTCAGCCGCGTTGAGGGCGGCCTGCGCAGATTTGACCGCTGCCTTGTTCGACTGGACTGCAGCCCTGGCTTTCATGTAGCGGGCTTCAGAGGTGTCGTATTCGGAGCGGGCGATATAGCCTTTTTGGATCAGTTCCTGATTGCGCTTGAACTGCAGGAAAGCGTCCCTCTCGTCGGCGCTCGCCTGTTCAAGATTATGGCGCGCCACATTCAAATTGGCTTGAGCCTGGCCCCTTGCCGCCTCGACGTCCTCGCTTTCCAGGCGGGCGATCACCTGTCCCTTTTTGACCCTGCTGCCCTCTTCCACGTACAGGGCCACGAGCCGGCCGGTGACTTTCGAGGCCACAGCGGCCTTCCTCTCGGCGGTCACGTAGCCGCTGGCTGTGAGGACGGTCAGAGATTGAGAAGGATAGACTTTCGATACGGTCAGGACCTGGACGTTGAAAGCGGGGGTGAAGACTCCGATAAAAAACAGGATTACGGCGACAGCGATCATGATTGCGAGCGCGACAGCGTAACGCAGATATTTCCGCCTGCGGGGCCGGGAAGGAGTTTCCTTTTTTTCGATCCGCAGTTTCGAGAGGTCTTCGTCTGCCAAAGTCGTCCTTTTCTCATGGGGTATTTGTAAGGATTTATACTTTTGGCGGTTTATGGTCAAGAAACTTAATGCGGCTCAGGGAAGCACGGGGGGAGCGGGTTTTAAACCTGCGCGCGCTCAGATTGATTTTTGCCCGGCCGGATGCTAATGAAGGATTCTAAGTAAAATAAGAAAGCAGCCAACGGCTTACTCATGAAAATAACCGACAACCTGTATGGATTCATCTGGCAGGACGACAGCTCCAATAATTGCAACACTTTTTTGATAGACGGCCCGACCCGACAGGAAAAGATCATGATCGATCCGGGGCACCTTCACCTATTCTCTCATGTTGTGGAAGGACTGCAGAAGATCAAGATCCCCCTTGCCGATATATCTCTCGTCCTTATAACTCACGGCCATCCGGACCACATGGAGGCAATCCGGCTTTTGAAACAAAAAGCCAAGATCGCCATCAGCGAAGGGACCTATTCATTGCTGCAGAAATATGGATACAGCTCCGCTTTCCCCGAACCCGACCTGTTTCTCACAGAGGGAGCGCTGAAAAGCGGGGAAATCAACCTGGAGGTGATAGCAGCCCCGGGGCATGAGCCGGGATCGCTGTGTTTTTACTGGCCGGACCGCAAGGCCCTCTTTACGGGAGACGTCATCTTCAACCGGAGCATCGGCAGGACGGATCTGCCCGGCGGCAGCGGGGCCGCCCTGAAGGAGAGTATCCGAAGGCTTGCCGGCCTGGATGTGGAATACCTGCTTCCCGGCCACGGGATGCCTGTGAGCGGCAGAAAGGCCGTCCAGGATAACTTCCGGATGGTTATGAATTACTGGTTTCAGTACATCTGAAATGCTGTTGCTCTTTAGCCTGTATCCTCGCGACGCGTTTCTTGCGCGAATTGCATCCGGGCATTTTTAAACACTTTTTCGACTGGTCAGGCGGACATCATTTTTTGCCTGAATTCCTGCGATATTTTTTCAAGTTCGGCCTTCCACACCGGGTCGGCGGCAATATTCGGCAGGACAGCCGAGCCCGAAATGCCTTCACGGGCGAGATCGGCATTGATCCTCCCGGAAAAATCCAGCTTCCGATGCGACAGGTATTTTTCGTGGTCGGCTATAATGCCGCGGTAAACATCAGGCGGGGCTCCAGTTAAACTCTCCAGGGCAGACAGCAGTTTTTCAACAACCTCCGGGGTGCGGCCGTTTGCGGCCAGCCTGTCCAGGATCTCCAGTTTCACAGCCCCCCTGATGCGACGCCCTGTTTCCCCCAGGTTGTTAATTTCGGTTTCAAGCCATTTTATACCCATGTATTCATTGATGAATCTCTCGAAAAGGGCGCGGACCTTATCCGCCAGCTCCTTATCTTTCATTTCTTTTTTCTCCCTGTCCGAAAGGGAGAGGCCCCTGGTCCTTTCCATGACGAGGTCCAAGGTGCTTTTTATTTCCGCCATTTTGTCCGCCTTTCCTTAGGTCTGCTGTTTCTATGGGCGAGCTGGACGAGGTGATCTTTAAAAAACCCCTTTCGAAATCTCCTTCGCCCCGGCGGGAGAGGTTAATTCTGAGGCAGGGGAATAAAAATCGGGCCCAAGCTCCCGGCCCTAAGTAAATCATAATAAAAACAGGGAAGATTATCAACCTCCTGCCTTGCCCCCGTCTTTCAGCATTAGTATGATGATTCAGAAAATCTTGACAAAAATGGTTGATTATGGTTTACAAGATAGCTTCAAAAAAATTCGACAGGTCAGTTAAAAAATGAAGAAAACTCTCGTTACTATCACCAACTTGAAAAGGAAAAGGACCCACGGCTTCAGGGCCAGGATGGCAACCAAGGGGGGCAGGCTGGTCTTGAGCAGGCGCAGGGCAAAGGGGAGAAAGGCGCTGACCGTTTAAACCCGGAAAGTACTTTTCAAGCCCTCAATTCTAAATGGATGAACGGCCCTCTTCATGGAACAGAGCTTTCGCAGACATGAAAGGGTTCGCAAGCGCAAGGATTATTCCCGGATATATCAAAAAGGGGCCAGGCTCTATTCGGACAGTTTCCTGGTCCTCCTTCTTGCCAACGACAAGGGGATCAGGAGGCTCGGGATAACCGTGGGCAAGAGGATCGGGAACTCCGTTAAGAGGAACAGAATAAAACGACTCCTTCGGGAGTTTTTCAGATTGCACAAAGACGATCTTCCGGCAGACAGGGACATAGTAATAACCGTTCGAAAAGACGTTTCCGCCCGCCCACTGCAGGAGATAACGCGGGAGCTGGAAGAGCTGTTAAAAAATTCATCGGCTGAAACCTAAGTGCAAACATATATTAAGAATGCCGTTGTTTTGATGGTAAAGGTTTACCAGGTATTACTGTCGCCTGTCCTTCCTCGCAGCTGCCGATTTTACCCGTCCTGCTCTGAATATATGATTACAGCCGTCGGTCGATACGGGTTCCCGAAAGGCTTTTTTCTGGGTGTGCGCAGGTTGTTTAGATGCCATCCCTGGAACCCGGGCGGTTATGACCCCGTCCTGTGATCCGGACGGAATATCTGGAGGGAATTAATGGATAAAAAAACTATTCTGGCGATTGTGCTCAGCTTCCTTGTCGTCCTGGGCTACAATTATTTCTTTGTGAAACCGCAACAGCAGGCCCAGCAACAGCAATCCCAGGAACAGGCAAAATCCGAGCAGGCGGCCAAACCGACAGAAGGCATTGCGGAGAAGTCCGCCCCGGCGGCGACACCGGCGCCCACCGCCCGGATCCCTAAAGCGGAAGTCAAACAACAGTCCCCGGCCAGAAGCATTACAGTTGACACACCGCTTTATACGGCGGTGTTCAATACGCGGGGCGGCGTGATCACCTCCTTCAAATTGAAGAAATATGACAGGGCGCTTGACCCGGGCTCCGGCCTCGTTGAAATGGTTGATGTCCAGGAAGGGATGCAGTACCCCCTGACCACAACCTTCCCGGATTCGAGCCTGGAACTCGACCCGGCGGACCTCTTTGATACAAAGACAACCTCTCTGAGCCTGGATGATGCGTCCGGGCCGAAACAGATGGTAATGATTTACTCCAATTCCGCCGGCGTGAAGGTGGAGAAGGCATTTACTTTCTACCCTGACAAATACCAGCTGGACATGGAATTGAGGGTCGTAAATTCCTCATCGGGCAACATGGCCCAGAAGGCGCTCGTCAGTTGGCACGAATACCGCGACCCCAAGGCGGAAGACGACAGCTACGGCCGGACCGGCCCGATTTATTTCAGTAAAAAAGAAGTTGAAACGCCGGATGTCAAAAAGCTTGAAAGCCGGAAGTTCATAGGGACGGATATTTCCTGGGCGGGTTACGAAAGCAAGTACTTTATCGCGGCAATGATCCCCAAGCAGCCCTCTGTTACCGGCCTTATACTGGGAAAAAACGGCAACGGCCTGGTTACCGTGGCGCTGGAAGGGCCTAAGAACCCGGTCCCTCCGGGGCAGACCACATCATTCAGCTATAACCTGTACCTGGGACCGAAAGATTACGAGATTCTCAAATCGGCCTCGATAGGCCTGGAGAACTCTATTGATTTCGGCTCCTGGATAAAATGGCTGGCACTGCCGCTGCTGCTCGCCCTGAAGTTCCTGTACAATTTCGTCCATAATTACGGGGTGGCCATTATAATTATCACCGTGATTATAAAAATAATATTCTGGCCCCTGGGCAACAAGAGCTACAAGTCCATGAAGGAGATGCAGAAACTTCAGCCCAAGATGAACGAGCTGAGGGAGAAATACAAGAACGATAAGGCCCGGCTCAACCAGGAGGTCATGCAGCTTTATAAAAGCCATAAAGTGAACCCGATGGGCGGGTGTCTCCCCATGCTGATCCAGATACCTGTCTTCTTCGGACTCTACAAGACCCTGCTTTACTCGATCGAGCTGCGGCACGCTCCTTTCATGTTCTGGATCCAGGACCTGTCTGCAAAGGACCCCTATTACATTACACCGATCATCATGGGCGCGACGATGTTCTGGCAGCAAAAGATAACCCCGACCATGGGCGACCCCATGCAGGCCAAGCTTATGCTGCTCATGCCGATCGTCTTTACTTTTCTCTTTTTGAACTTCCCATCGGGGCTGGTCATTTACTGGCTCTTCAATAATATTTTGAGCATCGGCCAGCAGTATTATGTGAACAGGACCATTACATGAACCGATTATTCACATGTATTATCTAAGCTGTATTTTTGAGGTGTCAAATAATGAGTAATTTAGAACTGGAAATAGAGGCGAAAAACGTAGACGAAGCCATCGAAAAGGCCTGCCGGGAGTTCAACGTCCCCCGGGAAAAGCTTAATATAGAGATCATTTCGGCCGGTTCGCCCGGCCTGCTGGGGATCGGGGCCAAGAAGGCCCGCATCAGGGCCGGCCTTCTGACGCTCGACCTGGATCAGGAACCTTCTTCTTTACAGCTGGAAACCTTAACAGAAGAAAAGGTATTTTCCGAAAAGCCCAAAAAACCCGAAAGAGCGGAAATGAATGAACGTCCGGCCAGGCATGCCAGACCCCCTAAAGAGGAAAAAGGGCCGAGGATGGAGCCTAAAGCCGACGGCGTATATCCCGATTTGCCTGCATCGGACCCCCGGACAGCGGGCCGCGCCAAGGAAATACTGGAGGGAATCCTTGTCAGAATGGGTCTCGATTACCCCGTTGAAGCTATCGAAAGCGAAGATTCGGTCACGTTGAGGATCTCGGGCGACGGCAGCGGACTGCTTATCGGGCGCGGCGGTCAGACCCTCGATGCCATCCAGTACATAATCAATAAGGCCATCAACAAGACCCGGCTGGACAGGAGGATCATAATCCTCGACACTGAGGAGTATAGGGGGAAGAGGGAGGAATACCTGCTTTCGCTGGCCTCCAAACTCGCCGGAAAGGTCAAGAGGTCGAGAAAACCGGTTACAATCAGCAACATGAGCGCCCGCGACCGTCGGATCATCCACCTGGCCCTGAAGGACGACCCCGCGCTGGTCACCAAAAGCAGGGGGGAAGGCGCATACCGAAAAATCGTCATAATCCCCAGCAAAAAGGAAAAGGAACAATCATCACCATAGAAGTGGACGGGACCGGAACAATAGCCGCAATCGCCTCACCTCTCGGACAGGGGGGCATCGGGGTGATCCGGGTTTCCGGCCCGCTTTCCAGGGCGATAATGCTGGGCCTGTTCAGGCCGCGGCGCCCGCAGCCCGATTTTCAGTCCCACCGACTTTACCACGGCGACATCCTCACTCCGGACGGGAACAAGGTCCTGGACGAGGTGATGGTCGCTTTCCTTAAAGGACCGAATTCCTACACCGGGGAGGACTCGCTCGAGATATACTGTCACGGCAGCCCCCTCATCATGAAAACAATTCTTGGCGAGATCTTCCGGTCCGGAGCAAAACCGGCCGGACCCGGCGAATTCACAAAAAGGGCGTTCCTCAATGACCGGATGGACCTCTCCCAGGCCCAGGCCGTGATGGAGATGATCTCGGCCCGAACCGAAGAGGACCTGGACCGCGCTGTTTCCCGGCTCAAGGGATCGCTGCGGGAAAAAATCACTATATTCCAGTCCACGCTGCTCGATACTGCCGCGCACCTTGAAGCAGCTATTGACTTCCCCGAGGACGAAACCGGACAGCCCGACCCGGCAACCCTGACCGGGGAGCTCCGGGAGATTGCGAACCAGGCCAGGTCGGTGGCGGCCACATACGAGGAAGGCAAACTCTACCGGGAGGGCCTCCACGTGGTCATAACCGGGAAGCCGAACGTCGGCAAGTCCAGCATACTCAACCGGCTCGTAGGTTCCGAACGGGCCATCGTGACGGCGATCCCCGGCACGACAAGAGACCTCATCCGCGAGACGGTGCGGATCAAGGGCATACCGGTCGACCTTACCGACACCGCAGGCATCAGGCCCACGGAAAATGTCATTGAGTCCAAAGGCGTCGAACTGGTCCGGGCCGAGCTCGCCCGGGCGGACCTTGTCATTTTCATTCTCGACGGCAACTCCGAAATTGATACGGAGGACAGGGATATAGCCGGGGACATCCGGGGCAAGGCCCTCATTGCGGCCGTTAACAAATCAGACCTGCCGCGGCGGATCGACATCGGGGAGATCAAATCCCTCCTGCCCGGGTGTGAACCTGTTTCAATTTCAGCAAAGACGGGGGCCGGCATGGAATTAATTGCAGAGGAGATTTTCCGGTTTGCGTCATCACGGGTCTCCGCCGGGCCTCAAAAGGATGTCTTTATCTCCGACCTGCGTCAGCGGCTGGCCCTGGAAAACGCCGCGGCGGCGCTGGAGAAAGCCGCCGCGGGAGTATCGGGGGGACTGACCGCCGATTTAATTATCATTGAAATCCGCGAGGCCCTTACGGCCCTGGGGGAAATAACGGGCGATAACGCAGATAAGGAAATAATCGATAGAATATTCGCGAATTTCTGCATTGGGAAATGACCTGCCGCGGTCACTTCACGCGTTCTAATACCGCGACCTGCAAGCAAGTTTTAGTTGCGCCGGGCCGAGTGGTGTGTTAATCCACAGTCCTCCCTGCCGGGGGGAAATTCATCCAGCCTTTATGTTCAGGAGAAAATGATCAAGCAAAATAACGATGAACTGCGGGAGACATCCCGCCGGATGAGGATTGAAATCCTCAAAATGCTCAACCGGGCGGCTTCCGGGCACACCGGGGGGTCGCTTTCGGCGGCGGACATCATGACCGCTTTGTATTTCCGGATCATGAACCATGATCCCCGCAAGCCTTCATGGCCGGCAAGGGACCGTTTTGTCCTTTCCAAGGGACACGGCGCCCCTGCCCTCTACACAGCCCTGGCCTTCTCCGGGTACTTCGGCATATCGGAGCTCGCGACATTGCGCCAGGCGGGAAGCGTTCTGCAGGGCCATCCCGACATGCGGAAGACGCGCGGGACTGACGCTTCTTCCGGCTCGCTGGGCCAGGGCCTGTCGATTGCCAACGGCCTTGCCCTGGGACTGCGCCTCGACGGAAATAGCGCCAATGTGTACGTGATGCTCGGCGACGGCGAACTGCAGGAAGGCCAGGTGTGGGAAGCGGCGATGTCGGCAGCCCATTACAGGCTGGGAAAGGTCATCGCCATCGTCGACAAGAACGGGCTGCAGATCGACGGCGAGGTGAAGAAAGTCATGGGCGTTGAACCGGTCGACGCAAAATGGAGGGCCTTCGGATGGGATGTGACGGAGATAGACGGCCATGATTTTTCCCAGATCGTGCCGGCGCTGGAATCTCCCCGGGGCAAGGGGTTGGTTGACAAGCCCACGGTGATCATTGCGCGGACGGTCAAGGGCAAGGGGGTATCTTTCTTTGAGAACCAAGCCCGCTATCATGGTGTTGCCCCCAGCAATGACGAGCTGCAAAGGGCATTGAAGGAGTTGGGGGGATAGTTATGGGAACCGCTGAAATACTGGAAATAAAACCTGAAAAAGCGCAAACGCTCGGGACGAGGGACGTCTACGGCGAAATGCTGGTGGAACTCGGCCGCGAGCGGAAGGACATAGTCGTCCTCGAGGCCGACCTTTCCGGATCCACTATGACGAAATTCTTCGCCAAGGAGTTCCCGGAGCGGTTTTTCAACATGGGGATCGCCGAACAGGACATGATCGGAACCGCTGCGGGGCTTGCGCTCGCAGGGAAGACAGCCTTTGCCAGCAGCTTTGCCATATTCGCGTCCGGCCGCGCCTGGGAGCAGGTCCGCCAGGCTATCGCCTACCCGGCTCTCAACGTCAAGATTGTCGCGAGCCACGGCGGGATCTGCGTCGGCGAGGACGGCGCTTCCCATCAGATGCTCGAGGATTTTGCGCTGATGCGGGTTATCCCGAACATGCGCGTCATCGTCCCCGCCGATGGCGTGGAGATGCGGGAGATAATGCGCTCCGTGGCCGATGCTGAAGGGCCGTTTTACATCAGGACTTCCAGGATGAAATTCCCCGTCATCTACCCCGAGGGCGCGGACTTCAGGATCGGGAAAGGCAGCGTCCTGCGCAGGGGCTCCGACGTGAGCATAATAGCCGTGGGCATTATGGTTTCTGAATCTCTCAAAGCTGCGGAGACTCTGGCAAATAAAGGAATATCCGCGACGGTGGTGAATATGTCCACCCTCAAGCCGGTCGACGCGGAGCTAATCTCCGAATGCGCCCGGCAGACCGGGGCCATTGTGACAGCGGAAGAGCACTCGATTGTCGGCGGGCTGGGAAGCGCCGTATGCGACATCACGGCGGGGCGCTGCCCTGTGCCGGTCAGTGTCGTCGGAATCAAAGACACATTCGGCATGTCCGGCAAATCGGAGGAGCTGCTGGCCTGTTACGGCCTGCTGGCACGGGATATCGTCAAGGCGGCGGAGGAAGTCCTCGGCAGGAAATAAGTCCTCCCTGCCCGGAAGATTTTCTGAGGCTTGATTTATGGAAACCCTGGCGCTGGCGGCGATCAGCCTCACGATCGCCGTTTCGGTCTTTTTAAAAAGGAAGAGGCCACCCGCCCTGTCGTCCTTTGCCGTCCTGTGCTGCGCGGTTTTTGTGTTCAAGGGGGCGGCCTTTGTCAATCTGGTCTTCCCCGCCAACCTCTGGAGCAATCTCGCCGGCCTCGGCCTGCTGTGCATCAGCCCCGCGCTCGTCAACTTTTCCGCACATCTGTTTACCCGCCAGGCCCTGGCGACCAGGACAACCTTTTACGTTTTTGCGCTGGTTTCCGCCATTTCAGCCCTGCTCTTCTTCTGGCCGGGTAAAAATGAAATGATAGGCATGCTGCCTGTCTATCTTTTTACAGGCAGCGCCCTTTTAAGCGGCCTGGCCCTCCTGGCGAATATCGCAAAGACTTCCGGAGTCGAGCGCTGGAGGATGATATACGTGGCGATTGCCTGCACCGGGGCGCTGGTCTTAAGCTCCCCCGAAATTCTGAAGGCATGGGGCTTTGCCGTCCCGCCCCTTTCCGATATCGCCATAGCCGTGCTGATTTATTTTGTGCTGATCGTCCTCGTCAACAGGGACCTGCCGGAGCTTTACCTCATCATGGCCCGGGCACTGGTGGTCTTTTTGCTCTCTATCTTCGGCACTGCCGCAATTTTCATAATCATGGGATTGTTCGGCAGCGGAGTCTCCGCGCCTTTCACAACTGTGCTGATGGCCTCTTTCCTGATAGTGATCTTTATCGATCCCGTGAAAATCATCCTCAAGAAGGCCTTGACGAGAATCTTCTCAGGAGAGGGGAAGGACCTCCTCAGGTCCCTTTATGCCCTGGACGGGGAGGCCGAAAAAGAGAAAACAGTGCTGCTCGAGGAAATGGGCACGGTGCTGGCGCACGAGATCCGCAACCCGCTTGGCTCAATCAAGGGTGCGGCCCAGTTCCTGCGTTCCGATTGCTCCGATGCCGAAAAGAAAAAACTCTTCGACATCATCATCCAGGAGACCGACCGTCTTAACGAGGTCGTTTCGCATTTCCTGAGCTTTGCCAGGCCGTTTGAAATTTCCCCCGCCGAGGAGCAGATCAACGATGTTGTCGAAAAGGCCATATCCCTGATCGAAATGAACAGCGATTCCGGTAAGATAGAAATAGAAAGAGACCTGCACGCCGGCCTGCCCGCCGTGCTGATCGACCGGGAGCAGATAATCCAGGTGATCCTCAATATCGCCCTGAATGGGATTGAGGCGATGCCGGACGGGGGCAAGCTCATATTCCGGACCTTCCGGATCGACTCGGACGGCCGGGAGTCCGTAGGGATATCGATCCGCGACACCGGCAGGGGCATGGACAAGGAACAGGTCGGCAATATCTTCAAGCCGTTTTACACGACGAAGAAAAGGGGCATAGGTCTCGGACTGGCAATCTGTAACCGCATCATAAAGAACCACCAGGGGAGGATCAGGGTAAAATCCATCCCCGGCCGGGGGAGCGTCTTCTACATAAGGTTCGGCTAGTAAGGGGGCACGGCCTGCGTATCAAAGGGAACTTGACAGCGCGGCCCCGTTATGAAAAAGTAAGCCCGGCAAAAAAAGACCGGAACCGTTTGAAATCCCTCTTATTATTCAGGCACAAAGTTGGAAAAAATCCTGGTTGTAGACGACGAGATGAACATGCAGATGGTGCTGAAAGCCATGCTGCGGAGAGAGGGCTACGAGATACTCACGGCTTCCGACGGGATGGAGGCCCTGGGTATCCTCAAAGGCGACCAGCCGGCGGCGATCATAACCGACCTGAAGATGCCCAGGCTCGACGGCATGGGTTTGCTCGAAAAGGTTCAGGACGGGTACCCCGATATACCTGTGATCATGATAACGGCGCACGGGACGGTCTCTACGGCGGTAGAGGCCCTCAAGAAAGGCGCACTGGATTACATAACCAAGCCTTTCGACCAGGATGACCTGAAAAATATAATCCACAAGGCCGTCAGGACGCGAAGGCTCAACGAGACAAGGGCCATGCCGGGACCGGAACTGGACCGCTCCGGGATTATCGGTTCGGGGCAGACCATGTCGCGGCTCCTGGAGTCCATCCGCAAGGTGGCGGTCACGACTACAACCGTCCTGATCACAGGCGAGACCGGGACGGGAAAGGAGCTTGTCGCCCAGGCGATACACCGCAACAGCAACCGGAGGAACAACCCTTTTATCAAGATCAATTGCGCGGCGATTTCGGAAAACCTGCTGGAGAGCGAGCTGTTCGGGTACGAGAGAGGCGCGTTCACGGGTGCCGTCTCCACCAAGCCGGGACGGTTCGAACTGGCGGACAGGGGGACCCTGTTTCTCGACGAAATCGGGGAGCTGCCTCTCGATATGCAAGTCAAGCTCCTGCGCGTCATCCAGGACTATGAGTTCGAGAGGGTAGGCGGACTGAAAACAATCAAGGTGGACGTGCGGCTGCTGGCCGCGACCAACCGCAATCTTTTTCAGGAGGTTAAGAGCGGCAGGTTCAGGGAGGACCTTTTCTACCGCCTGAACGTATTTCCCCTGCACCTCAACCCTCTGCGGGAAAGAAGGGAGGACATCCCGGCACTGGCAGGGTACTTCCTTGACAAGTTCAACCGGAAGCTGGACAAGGGCATCAAAGCTATAAACGCCAAAGTCATGGAAAAGTTCATCGGTTATGACTGGCCCGGCAATATCAGGGAGCTGGAAAATATAATGGAGCGCCTGGTCCTGGTTTCAGCGGGCGACGAGATCAGCATAAATGATATCCCGGCTGAAATCGCCGCCGGCATGGATTTTCTTGAGGCCGATGCGGCCGGCGGCAGGGACAGGCCCTTCAAGGAGGCGATCCGCAACCGGATGGAGGATGTGGAGAAACAGATGATAGAGAGCACCCTCAGAGAATGCGAGGGGAACGTGACTCAGGCGGCCAAGCGCCTCGGTATGAGCCGCAAGGGCCTGCAGCTCAAGATGATAAAGTACGATTTGAGGAAATAAGGGTCGAAAAGCTGCTTTGAAAACGACTGACCGCTCAGAGGCATTTTTCGACCATTTTTAAACCGGCTCCGCTGCATCCAAAAACTCGCCTCCTGGCGGAGGCTCAAACAGTTTGGATTTGGTGGCGCTCCGCCCGGTTTTGAATTGTTTCCCGAAAAAAGCCTCGATCTCGCATTCAGACTTTTTTCAAATCAGCTTTAACCAATTTTTTAGGAGAGAAGATGGTCAACAGGATTGAGATCGGTTTCAAAAAAGGGATCAGGGATGCGCTGGGTGAAAAAACCAGGCGCAGGATAATCGATAATTTCCGCATCCCTGTCGAGGATATAAAAACAGTCGATGTCTATACGATTGAGGGCGAACTGACGCAGAAGCAGCTCAAGGCAATAGCCGCCGGGCCCCTTTCCGATCCGGTGATCCAGGAGTTCGCAATCAACCGCGGCCTCGCCCGCGGGTTTGACTGGCTGGTGGAAACCGGGTTCCGCCCGGGGGTCACGGACAACGTGGGAAAAACGGCGCGCGAAGCCATAGAGCTGCTCCTTGGAGAGACATACAAAGGGAAAATCAACGTATACACCTCGCGCCAGTACATAATAAAAGGGGCTGTCAGTCCGGACCAGATCGAGAAGATCGCGACCGGCCAACTGGCCAATGACCTCATCGAGAGATGGGAAATTGTGAACGGCAAAGGCTGGGATCCTGACAAGGGAATGCCCGCCCATGTCCCCCGTGTGACCGGGGAAGACACGACTGCTGTCGAAGAGATCGATCTGGCCGTCCCGGACCGCAAGCTCCTGGAGATCAGCGGCAACAGGGTGCTTGCCCTCAATCTGGAGGAGATGAAAGCGATTCAGACCCATTTCCGTAAAAAAAAGGTGCTTGCTGAGCGCGCTATGGTGGGTCTGGGAGCGAAGATCACGGATGTCGAGCTGGAATGCCTTGCCCAGACGTGGTCCGAGCACTGCAAGCATAAGATATTCAACAGTATCATTGACTACACTGATGAAACGGGCCGGACCAAACGGATCAACTCCCTGTTTGATACGTTCATAAAAGGCTCAACGCGGGAAGTCCGAAGCAGAAAAGGCGATAAGGATTTCTGCCTCTCGGTCTTCACCGACAATGCCGGCGTGATTAAATTCAATGATAAATTCGACCTGGTGTTCAAAGTCGAGACGCACAACTCTCCATCTGCTCTTGACCCATACGGCGGCGCCCTGACAGGGATTGTCGGGGTCAACCGCGATCCGTTCGGGACGGGAAAGGGCGCGAGGCTCATATTCAATACGGACGTGTTCTGCTTTGCGTCGCCGTTTTACTCGCAGCAGCTCCCCAAGAGAATCCTCCACCCCCGGAGGATTTACGAGGGCGTGCGTGAAGGTGTCGAACACGGCGGCAACAAGAGCGGGATCCCCACAGTGAACGGCTGCATCGTTTTTGACGACCGGTTCCTCGGGAAGCCACTCGTGTATTGCGGCACCGGGGGCATCATGCCCGCGCGCATCGGAGGCGAGCCTTCCTATACCAAGCAGATACTTCCCGGCGACCTGGCTGTGATGACAGGCGGCCGCATCGGCAAGGACGGGATTCACGGAGCGACCTTCTCTTCCGAAGAGCTCCATGAAGGATCTCCGGTGACCGCCGTGCAGATTGGAGACCCGATCACCCAGAAGAAGATGACGGACTTCCTCTTGGTCGCACGGGACAAGGGGCTTTACCGGGCCATCACGGATAACGGGGCCGGCGGGCTTTCCTCGTCCATCGGCGAGATGGCTACCCTCTGCGGGGGCGCAGAGCTTGACCTGAGCAAGGCCCCCCTGAAATACCCGGGGCTCAATCCCTGGGAGATCCTGCTTTCAGAGGCGCAGGAGAGGATGAGCCTTGCGGTGGATCCGAAAAAGATAGACAGGTTTCTGGAACTCGCCAAAAAGATGGATGTGGAGGCTACCGTCCTCGGCAAGTTCACCGATTCCGGCAAGTTCCACATGAAGTATGGCGAGAAGACGGTTGCTTACATCGATATGGCATTCCTTCACAAGGGTGTGCCCCAGCTGAAGTTGAAGGCGAAGTGGGAGACCCCTCTCCGGCCCGAGAAAATTAAACCATGCCCGTCCGATCTCGGTAAATCGCTGCGCGACATGCTCTCCCGCCTTAACGTCTGCAGCAAGGAATCAGTTGTGCGCCAGTACGACCACGAGGTCCAGGGCGGCAGCGTCCTGAAACCGCTCGTCGGGGTCGCCAACGACGGGCCGGGCGATGCCGCTGTAATCCGTCCGAACCTGGATTCTTTCGAGGGCGTTGTGGTGGCGAACGGCATCTGTCCCCGCTACAGCGACATAGATACTTACCATATGGCGGCCTGTGCCATTGACGAGGCTATCCGAAACGCGATAGCCGTCGGCGGGAGCCTGGAGCATCTTGCGGGCCTCGATAATTTCTGCTGGTGCGACCCCGTGCAATCGGAGAAGACCCCGGACGGCGAGTACAAGCTCGCCCAACTCGTCAGGGCCAACCAGGCCTTGTATGATTTTACGAGACTTTACGGCGTGCCCTGCATCTCCGGCAAGGACAGCATGAAAAACGACTACCAGATAGGGGACACTAAGATATCCATTCCCCCGACCCTGCTCTTTTCCGTGATCGGGAGAATCGACGACGTCCGCAGGGCGGTATCGATGGATGCCAAGAGGGCGGGCGACCTTGTTTACGTGCTCGGGCTCACGCGGGAAGAGCTCGGCGGATCGGAGTGGTACGCCTTAAACGGTCTTTTCGGCAACAATGTCCCCAAGGTCAACGGGCCGAGCGCAAAAAGGCTTTACGAATCTCTGTCCGCCGCCTCCAGAAAGGGGCTGATAGCCTCATGCCATGACTGCGCGGACGGAGGTCTGGGAGTGGCCTTGGCGGAGACGGCCTTTGCAGGGGGGCTCGGGATGCACGCGGACCTTGCCCTGGTGCCTTACGAAGGCGCGAAAAGAGACGACTATGTCCTGTTCTCGGAATCGCAAAGCAGGTTCGTGGCGACGATCAGGCCTGAAAATCGCAAGGCCTTCGAGGCCGCTCTGAAAGGCAGCCTGATAGCCTGCATCGGGGAAGTTACTTCGGACGGGATTTTTACTGTGACGGGGATAGCCGGAAGCGAGATCATCCGGGAAGATGTTAACGAATTAAAAGAGGCGTGGAAGAAGCCTCTTAACTTCTGAGAAGGTTTAAGATGCCGAAGAAAGTCAAATCAATAGTACTCACCGGAAACGGGACCAATTGTGAAAGGGAGATGGCCCATGCCTGCCGGCTGGCCGGCTCGGACGTGGTCGATATCGTTTACATCAGCGATCTCCTGTACGGGGACAAAAAGCTCGACGACTATCATTTCCTGAACCTCCCGGGAGGCTTCCTGGACGGGGATGACCTCGGTTCGGCCAAAGCGAATGCCAACAGGATCCGGCACGCAGCGGTTCTGCCCGGCGGCGAAAAGCTCTACGAGCAGTTTATAAAATTCATCAGTGACGGGAAACTCATTCTTGGCGTCTGCAACGGCTTCCAGCTTATGGTCAAGCTGGCGCTGCTTCCGGCGTTTGACGGCGATTACGCCAGGCAAAGCGTCACCCTGAGCTTCAATGACTCCGGAAAATTCGAGGACAGATGGGCATATCTCAAGATGAACCCGGCCTCGCCCTGTGTCTTCACCAGAGGGATCAACGGCATGTACCTGCCCGTGCGCCATGGAGAGGGCAAGCTGATCCCTGCGAGCGAGTCGATCAGGAAGAGGCTGCACAAGAACAACCACGTCGCGGCCCAATACAGCTCTGCCGATTTCAGCGCGCCCACCGACGAGTACCCGCTGAATCCCAACGGCTCAATTGACGCTATTGCCGGAATCTGCAACGAGACGGGAAGGCTCTACGGGATGATGCCGCACCCTGAAGCGTACCTGCATCGCACCAACCACCCGCGCTGGACCCGCGAAGATCTCCCCGAAGAGGGCGCGGGCCTGACGATTTTCAAGAATGCGGTGAAATTCATCAGGAGCGGCGAATTTTAAATCCTTACAAAATGTTCAACTTGCATTAAAGGCGTTTACAGCAGGGGCGATCAATACGTCCCTGCATAGTTTAATTCTTCATCCTTTTCCCTTCTCAAAATCAGCGAATCCTTTATAGTGCCGCCCGAGCGTTCTGTAATACCCTGTGTTCATCAATTAAAAGGAGGGGAACTATGGAAACACAATGGGAATGTGAGCTGGACAAAGCCCTGGATCGCGCCCGCCGGGAGCAGAAGCCGGTGCTCCTCGATTTCTTCAACCCGGAGTGAATCGGGTGCAAGCAGATGGGTGCAGTTACGTACCCCAATAACGAAGTAAAAGACTTTATCGCCCGGAATCTGATTCCCGTCCAGCTGCTTTACGATAAAAAACCCGAATCGGAAGATTTCAATGTGAAGTGGACGCCCACGGTCATCGTCCTCGACCCGGAACGGCATGAGCATAACAGGACCGTAGGTTTCCTCCCCCCCGAACAGTTCATCCCTTCCCTGATGCTTGGCATCGGCAAAATGGATTTCGACCGGGACAGGTTCGAAGAGGCTATCGTCTGGTTTGAAAAAATCCTGGATAAATACCCGGCGAGCGGCTCGGCGCCG
>CAZKYN010000030.1:11160-20502 GCA_964556675.1 uncultured Syntrophaceae bacterium | reverse complement strand
GAAAGGAGAAATCCACGGACCTGGTGGTCCTGGTTGATGTCGGGTTGGCGCCCCATAAATACGAGGTTAAGTGGGGCCCGCTTCCGGTCCCCATCGGCAACAATGAGACAATCTCGCTGGGGTTTGCCTATGCCTCATATGCCCAGACGCCCAGCCTGGTTGCCGGGTGCGGCATTTCGCTCGACGGCAATCCTGTTGGAAACGCCGGTATCCTGTATGATCTCGAGAAGACCATTCTTGCGCAATACGAGAAAAACAAGTCCGACCTGATCGCCAAGCTCGTGGCCAGGATGACGGCCAAGGCCACAGTGCAGGTCGCGGCGCAGAAAGCTGCGGACAATCTAAGCGAAAAACATAATACACTCAGTGTCTTCATCAAGGTGGCGGCCCAGATTGCCGGAGCCCTGTGGGTCGCTACCGAGCACGCCGACCTGCGCGCCTGGATGACTCTGCCGAAACAGATCCATTACATCAGGTTGAACGGCCTTGCGCCCGGCGAGCACATCGTAAAAATAGACTTCGGGTGCGGCGCTGAAACCCGGAAAGTCAAACTTGAAAAAGATAAAATTAACATTGCATATTTTACCTTTGCGAAATAATTTCCCGATGAGGAAATCTACTCATAGCTGTGGGGGTCTTATGACAAGCAGATTACGGTTACTGGCGATTTTGTTGATGGTTATTCCCTTGTGCAATTGCGCGTCAATCCAGAGCAACGTTCCGGACAGCGAAATGGTGACCGGATCGGACTGGTCGGCCAAGGATTTGAAGGACGTCTCCGAGTTCATGGCGCTTTCCATAGAGAAAAGCGCCCAGAGGTCCGGCTCGGAACTGGCGCGGGACAAAGCGCGCTGGATACTCGCCCGGGATTTGATAAACGAAACGGATGAGCATGTAAACACGCGGGTGATAATGGAAAAGATCAGGACCAGGCTGATCAACGACGGGGTCGTAATATTTGTGGACGATCAGGCGCTCAACGATATTTTGAACCAACTGAAGCTGCAGCAGTCGGGCCTTTACGACAGCAAAACGGTTGCCCAGGTCGGGAAGCTTGCGGGAGCGAAAAAGATCCTGAGGGGCACCATTTCGAGCATCCGCAAGAGGACCGAGAGAAAAGACCTTATCTTCTATAATATAACTTTGCAGATCGTAAATATTGAAACTGGGGATATCCTCTGGACCGACGAGAAGGAGATCCAGAGATTGACTACGAAGGGCATGTTCCGGTAAGGGCAAAACAGAGCGCCTCCGCACTGCGGAGACGCTCTGACGCCGGTCTTAGGCCCGGGGGGGGGAGCTCCTTTTTTCTTCACGGGCGGCCTCAGCCTTTCCAGAAGGCCCTGGTGGCCTGCCGGGTTTCCTTTTGAAACAGAGCGCGCCACTTCCGCATTGCCGCAACTTCCTGACCGATCGCCCGCAACCTGGCGACCTATTCATCCGCAGTTACTTTTTGTTCATTACCTCCTGTAATTAAGAATTTTCTGTTATGGCCGTGAGTGAAACAAGGCTAGCGTGCTCACTACAGTACACATGGTTATTTATTGTGCTACGTATACGATTTTCCAATCGCCGTTCCTTATGTCTTCTATTTTTCCGGCCTGTATCGACTTTTTATCTTTATTTACGACCCCGGTGATCCGGACCTTTTTGCCGACCAGGTAATATAATTGGATTCTGTCCACATTGGGAACGAAATAGTAATTCTTGTCCCCCACATCAAGGACAAACGCGACCTCTGTGTTAACGACGGGGTCTTCAAAATCGGAGGCGCATCTTCCTCCCAACGCCACACAGTTGTAACCCTGAATTTTTCCTTCGATAGTTTCCTCCGCTGCAGCGACAAACGCGGGCACTAAAAGGCAAAACGCCATGACTGCTATTCTAATTTTTTTCATTTTTTTTCTCCTCCTGAGTTTTGTTATCGACAATTTGCAATATGATCCTGTGACCCGGCGTACTTCTTTTTCAGCACCTCCTTTCCAATCTTATGCTTCAAACTTGTTTGATCTTTTGTTGACTTGTAATGAAGGATCTTTTAAGAAGGATTTACTCACAGGAGATGAAAAGAGGCCAACACTATAAAAGTTGCTGTTCATACCTTAAAGGTATAGCGGGATGGAACTCAGACATCTGCGATATTTTGCAGCGGTAGCAGAAGAGCTCAATATGAGCCGCGCCGCCGCCAAGCTGCACATCTCGCAGCCGCCGCTTAGCCGCCAGATACGGGACTTGGAAGACGAACTCGGGACGGCCCTGTTCGACCGCACCAGCGGCGGGCTTCGATTGACCGGCGCCGGCGAGTCCTTTCTGAAAGAGGCTAAAGGGATACTTTCCAGAGCCAGGAGAGCAGCCCAACTCGTCCGTGCCGAGGACAGGGGCGAGGCAGGCTCGCTCGTAATCGCATACAGGATACCGTTTGAAGGCATGCTCCCGACTCGGGTATTGAGAAAATGCCGGAAATATTTCCCCTCCATGGAACTGGTGATCAGGGACATGACCACCCAAGAGCAGATCATGGCCCTTTTGGAAAATCAGATTGACCTGGGATACATCGGGTTGCAGCACCTGTACCCGGAACTGAAGGACGTCCTCAATTTCGAATCGGTCAGGAAAACGGAACTCGTGGTTGCACTGCCCTCGGGGCACCCGCTTACAAAAAAACGGAAATTGCGAGTGGGTGAACTCTCCGGCCAATCTCTTATCCTGGTGGAAAGGCCGGCAAACAGCCCGGGTTATGACCGGCTGGTCGCGGGAGCCGCCAGGTTCGGACTTGCAAAGGAAGATATCAGGCAGGTCGATACCACACAGAACCTCTTAAGGCTAATAGCCGCGGGTTTCGGAGTTTCACTCGTGCCGGACATTATGAAGTGCAATGCCCCTCAGGGAGTGGTATTTCGCCCCCTTCGGATAAAATTTGAGGGGGACTGGTCCATAGCCTGGCGCAAGGACAACAAATCTCCCCTTCTGGAAAAGTTTCTTGATCTGCTCCGGGAGGACATAAAGAAAAACATGAAATGAAAGTCCGGGATTCCCCCCGGCCACTCTTCTTTTCGAGCCCGGTTACTCTACCTACATTATCAGCTCATAATTGCTGCTGAGGGGCACCATTTCGAGCATCCGCAAGAGGACCGAGAGAAAAGACCTTATCTTCTATAATATAACTTTGCAGATCGTAAATATTGAAACTGGGGATATCCTCTGGACCGACGAGAAGGAGATCCAGAGATTGACTACGAAGGGCATGTTCCGGTAGGAGTTGAGCTGCCCCGGCCTGTTCCGACAGGAGTCGCTTCGACAAGTTCAGCGAGGTCCTCGAGACGCGAACGGGATCGAAATTTTTATCATAGCAATCTGAAAAGAAGACAGAGCCCATCGACTCTGCCTTTTACATTTTGATATCGGAGTAATTCAAGGCCGACTGCATTCGAAGGAATATAAGTCTGGTCAAAAAGAGTCGCGTGAGGGAGCCCCTCGATAAGACCATAGAAATGATCACCCCGACTTTCTCCATAAGTACCGGCGTTAATGACTTTGGATGCTCGTGAGGATGAGTCTGTAGCTGTCGATAAACCTTACAAATTGTACAAGGTTGAGAGATACAACAAACTCTGACTTACTTTCAATCATATAATAATACAATGACTTAGGATTGCGCATCTAGTTTGGCATATTTTTTGTATGACATTGCTGAAACTAGACGAAGGGAAACCTGTAAAGATGAGATTAAAATTCATATGCCTGTTCAGCTTGATTTTGATCCTGTGTTCCGGCCTGGCTTCTGCGGAGATCGTTTATCAGCAGACGGGGAATGGCGGCAGCGGGAACAATCCATTCTCGCAGGGTGACATTTACGTAGCCCAGGATATTACCGTTAACGGGACTTATAATTTAGATAGGTTGACGTTTAATGCCTTCACAACGGCCGATACAGTTCCAATAACCGACGTCTATGTAAAAATTTACACCGACAATGCCGGGTCAATAGGGACACTGATTGACTCCGAGCATATCACCGGCTCTTTTTCCGGCATGGTGACAGGCACCGATGGGTTCTACACCTTTCGTGATTACTCTATAGATTTGAGTGATTTTCTCATCACAACTGGAACATATTGGTTGGCGTTGCATATTCAGCCTTC
The DNA here is from genome assembly GCA_964556675.1 of uncultured Syntrophaceae bacterium. GTDB lineage: Bacteria > Desulfobacterota > Syntrophia > Syntrophales > UBA4778 > JBDKTK01. Next base: position 16,360 of record CAZKYN010000030.1, on the reverse strand, counting down.
ACAACGTGATATGCACTGGACAGTACCGATTGACAACCCAATCGGTTACGGCAGCCTTGTCAGTTATGATGGGGGGCTGACATATGGGGGTTATTACTGGGAGCATACTTTTACTCTTGAGGGGAATACTTCCGCTGTTCCCGAACCCGCCACGATGCTTCTTCTCGGCTTTGGTTTGGTCGGGATTGCCGGATATAAGAAAAGAATGAAATAAATCACAGCCTGTTTATTATAGTTGAGAAGGCAGGTCCTGCATTGACCTGCCTTTTTTATTTCAGCCGTAAAGCTCCTGAACTTCACCAAATTAAGAATATGTAAACTTCCATACTCGATTTCAGGTCACCTGCTGCGGTTTGCCGATCAATAATAATTTCTCTGCCCGGGACAACCTTTTGATCCCGGCCTCCCGTTTCAAGGCCTCCGACAGGCTCGCTGCTTCTTCGATATAAACCAATCTGACCGGCCGCCGCGGCTTTGTATATTTCGCCCCGGCTTTGCCGTTGTTATGTTCCCGGATTCTTTTTTCCACATCCCCGGCCCATCCCGTGTAAAGGGTTTTGTCGGAGCATTCCAGGATATAAACGTAATAGCCGCTCATTTTATAGTTTATGTAAAAGCATTTGATTCATAGGTGGTTTAAAACGAGAGAACAGGAGTATTCCCCTGCTCTCTCGTATTCTGATTATTCAACTAATTTGTTTTATGAGGATAAGCCGTGGCCTTCATCCGGGTTGTATATACCGTTCCTATAAAGGCCCATGTCCAGGATTCTTCGATTTGTATATCAGTGATGTAATCTCGTCCCGCATAGGCTTTCAATTGTTGAAAGGCCTGCTCGTGGCGGTTGTTGATGTTTATCGGGATCAGCAATAACAATTGGAATCCGCTTGCTTCAGAAATGACTTCCCTTCCTTTGCTGAAATCGACGTTATTCCTGTCAAAATTGGGATCATTCCCCCCAAACCTGATCGGGGTCCCGGCACAGCCAATCATAAAGATCAGGATAGCCAGGCACAATAGTAAGCTCTTTTTGTTCATTGCTTCCCCTCCTTCTTCAGCTCGGCCGGTTTTTCCTGCCCCTTGATCTCCTTGATCGGATCGACTTGCTTTGCGTCCTTTACAGAGTCGCCTTTTGTCGCGGTGATCTGCTTTGTTTCCCTTATTGCATCGCCTTTAATTGTCACAACGCGAAGAGTGCCGACGACCAGCCAATACCAATCCTCCTGGAATGTGACATTGGTCAGTGCAGTAGCTCCGGGCACCTTTTTGAGAGCATCTTCATATGCCCACCCCACGCGCTCATTAAGGCCCATTGGAATGAAATTGTAGGCAGTGGATATTATGCCCAGCATTCCCGAACCTGTTCCCTCGGCCTGTCCTAATTTTTCATAATTGTCCGGCGCTTTGGGAGCAATAGTTTTAAAGCCTGAAGAGCAACCGATCAGAAATGAAAGCGATAGAACAATTACAAGACAAACTCCCGCATGTTTCACCATAGAGATCCCTCCTCCTTTTTTGATTTCACCACCTTATCAAACTCGATATTTCCCTCACTCCATTTTTTTCCCTGCAAATCAATTGGTATTCCAAAGGCTACACGTAGGAAATTATGCGTCAATTAAGTAGGCTTCCTTAGATGCTGAGCTTGTAATTTATGTGTCTTTCTTTGTCAATAAAGAATTCCCCAAGTGCTCCTGATTATGGGTTTTCGCTTCAGCTTGAAAAGCCGTAACGCGATGCTCATGTCCAAAATAATGGGAAACCCGGTCCAACGAGATCACTGGGACAGGACACGCCTAAGGCAAAGAATCCGAGAATTGCAGCAATGAAAAATGAGCCGATGCGGTAAAAAATTGAAGGCAAATCGATAAACTCAGCTCATGCATCCGACTGTTTATAGTTTTTCCCGCTGCTCTCAAATGTGATATACACGTATTCAGTTATGAATGAGCAACTCACAAGAATGAAACCAGATATTGCCGCGGGTTGAATTGATGGGACTTTGGAATCTTCTGGTAAATGATCCGGCCGCTTTTTTCCTGTTGTCCATACCCCTGCTCTATTCCGTTATCTTCCACGAGCTGGCCCACGGCTGGGTCGCATACAGGATGGGCGATCCGACGGCCCAAATGGCGGGCAGGCTGACCTTGAACCCGTTGAGGCATCTCGACCCGATAGGGACCCTCATGCTTTTCGTCTTCGGCTTCGGCTGGGCAAAGCCGGTGCCGGTCAATTTCGGCTATGTGCGCGATTCGCGCAAGGGCCTCATCCTGATCTCATCGGCCGGCATCATCGCCAATTTTATCCTGGCGTTTCTTTCCATACTGATATTCCGCGTCCTGCAGCCGCCTGAGTCAAGCGTTATTGCCCAGGTCATATATTACATGGCCCAGATAAATATAATCCTGGCGTCCTTCAACCTGATCCCCATACCGCCCCTGGACGGGTCCAAAATACTGATGGGATTCTCTTCACCCGGCTTTCAATACACCCTGTCCCGCCTTGAGCCCTACGGGTTCTTCATTATACTTGTCCTGCTCTTCACCGGCCTGCTGAATCCGGTCATTGCATTCTTCCGCTGGATCATCCTGACGGTTATCCGTATCCTGCTGCCCTGAAACACGGTATGTTGACAACCGGACAGAAACTGTGATTAAAACCGGCTGATCTTTTGGCGGCGGGACTTTCCGCCAATCAGACGCATTCTGAAAAACGAGGCAATTCGAGAAAGGGGATTAACAATGTCGGACGACAATAAAAAGACTTTTATATCGAGACGCGGGTTCATCAAGGGCGCGGCCGCCGGGGTGGGGTCTCTTGCCCTGGTGAATATTGGAGCCGGCGATTTGGAAGCCGCGCCGGCGCCGAAAAAATGGGACCGCCAGGTAAACATCCTGATCGCCGGAGGCGGAGTGGCGGGATGCGCGGCCGCAATTGCGGCAAGCGATGACGGGGAGAAGAGCATCCTGGTCCTGGAAAAAATGCCGTATGCCGGCGGGGCGGGGCTCCTTTCCTCGGGCACGGTCATGGCAGCGGGAACCGACCTGCAGAAGGCCAGGGGAATCCAGGATTCAAATGAGCGATGGTACAACGACACTATGACGATCGCGGCCAACGGCGTCGACGCCAGGCTTGCCCGGAAATTGATCGACAACGCCCTGGATACATATGCTTTCCTGAAGAGCGCCGGCCTTACATGGTCAAATGTAGATCCACTTCCCGGCTATACCGCGGACCGCTGCTACAGGGAAGCGAACGGCGGCGCCAAGCTTATGAAGGCCATTATCGGCGAGGTAAAGAAAAGGAATGTTCCCATCCTCCTCGAAACAAGAGCCAACAGGATCTTCGTGGATAGCTGCGGCACCAAACCATATCCGCAGGGAGAGGTGGTCGGGGTCGAGTGCATCGGGCGGAAGGGCAAGGTCATGAATATCAAGGTGAAGAAGGCTTTTGCCATCTGCACCGGAGACTTCGCCGCTAATGCAAAATACATCGAGGGCCACTTCCCGGAACTCAAGGGGTCCACCTTTGTCGGCCACCCCGGGAACACGGGCGACGGCATCCGCATGGCCCAGAAACTGGGAGCGGACATAACGGGCTACTCCCCCGAGGGCCATCCGCATGTCGTGGAGATCTCCCCCGGCGCTTTCCTGCTCTGGTGCCGCTACGACCTCCTTGCCAAGAACGGGCTGATACTCGTCAACAATTCCGGGAAACGCTTCTGCAACGAGATCACCAAGGGCCATTACACTCCGCTGCTTCCTGAAGTCCAGAAGCAGGGAAACAAGTTCGTCTGCGTGTTCGACGAAACTATAGCCAAAAGCATAATGGCGGACCCGCGGTTCGCGACGAATTTCCGGGGCAAGCAGGACCTTTTCACGGACGGGATCAAAGGCGGTGGGACCCTCGTCAGGAAGGCCGCAAGCCTGGACGAACTGGCGCAGAAACTTGGGGTGGATGCCGCCGGTCTGAAAAAGACCGTTGCGGAATACAACGCCGCGGCAGCGAAGGGCGCCGATCCGGAATTCGGCAAGGACCGCAAATTCATGATACCCATTAATTCGCCCTCGTTCTATGGATGGAGGGGAATGGTAGGCATCGTCATGACTATGGGCGGCCTCAGGATAGACGACCAATCCCGCGTACTAGACCCCGACCTGAATCCTATTCCGAGGCTCTATGCGGCCGGCCATACGACGGGCGGCTACACCAACAGCATCGGATACCGGAGCGGCTGGCATCTGACAAACGCCCTGACCTTCGGGCGTATTGCCGGGAAAAACATGGCCAAGATAAAATCCTGGGCCTGATTGCCGTCCAGTAATCATACTGCGTAAAAGAAAATCCCCTCACCGATAACGGGAGGGGATTTTTTTGTGATTTGCACTTTTCAGAGAAGTTGCTTGCCTGATTATTTCTGACCCGTATCGGTGTTCTTCGCCTCTTCTTTTTTTGTTTGCCATGCCTGATAGCAGCCGATGAAAAGGATCATAAATACAATAAAGAAGAAGACCACCGGTTCGGAGAGCGAAGAGAAATAGTTTATAAATAATATGGAAGCTGTTGCATAGATTCCAAGTGATATCGTCTTAAATCCCCAATTGTGTTTTGATCTGAGTATCGGAATTACAGAGGCACTAACAATGGATGCGCCAACAACAACCCAGATGATTAAAGGGACAACCTCCTGGAGCATCAGACCTCCTCATTCCCATTATCTGAAGCGAAACATGGGAGGGTATTTTTTGTGATTTGCTTATGATTCTATTGATTTCACCGGGATGCATGAATCCCTGAATTCTTCACGTGCATAAAGTGAAGCAGAGACCAACCTGTCAATGTTAAGCCTTACTCAAAACATTCGCGCCCCGAAAGCGCAAATCCATCCAGGATACTGTCCATCAGAAGCTTTGATTGAAACGTGAGCATGTTACAGGAATGCCATCGACAGGCGAGTTCGAATTTTGACAACGGGCGTACGGTTCTTTCATTCAGGTCGAACGATACCACTTCGTCATCGGTATTGAACAGGTGAAAGGTTCCATTCGGCATTCTGTAACCTCCTTTTGAAAGAAAAACGTTGAAGGTAAGTTAACTGAGAAACCGTTCGTGGTGTAACAATACGGCGGAATGGCATAAAAATCAATTTGATTTAGCAATGCTTAGCAACAATTGTGGGCTAAAGCTGACAGATGACAAA
>CAZKYN010000030.1:0-11060 GCA_964556675.1 uncultured Syntrophaceae bacterium | reverse complement strand
ATTTGATTTAGCAATGCTTAGCAACAATTGTGGGCTAAAGCTGACAGATGACAAAACGTGCTTATTTGATTAATACGCTCGATTTTCTTCCGGATTTGACCGGCGTCTTTTTCTCAGCTACAGGCTTTCATCTGTAGCGCCCTTTACAATCGTGAAAAGATGATCTTCGACGAGATCGTGGAAGGCAAAATATTCGCTGCTGTTGTATCTCAAAAGGCTGCGGTTTTCGCCGATCTGAAATACTTCGGTTTTCTTCCAGCACTCGGCAAGCGGCAGGCCGACTGCCTTGGATAACCCCTCCTTGATCGACCAGACGCGCAGAGAGGCGGGGAGGCTCCCCGGCGGGAACTTCTCGGCGAGGGCCTGCTCTTCTTTTGACATATAGAGGTGCCTGGCCTTCATGACCCTTTCGGAAACCCTCTCCACGTCAACGCCGATGTTTCCCCTGTCGGAGGCTGCCGCAAACGCATAGCGCGAATCGTGGGAAAGGGAGCAGGAGATTTCGCCCGGCCGCCGGCTCGGAACGGGACAGCACGGGAGGGTCCCGTCGGGCATGATTGTGTGGATTTCGGGGGCAGGCGTTTCGCAATCGCCGGATATGCTGCGGGTCAGTCTCTTCAGGGCGAGGCGGCCTGCAAGGTACGTCTTTTGCCTTCTTTCGCCCATTTTTCCATAACGCGCTCTCTCCCCCGGGGACAGGGCGTCCGCGCCGAAGGCGGCGACCTTCGACGTATCCACGACCGTGAGTCCCAGGCAGTTGCCCCTGATATTGCCTAACCTGTCTTCGTCCGCGCCGTTTTTCACCCAGGAGGGCGGATATATCTTCCCTCCTGAAACGTCTTTCATGACAATGCCGCGAAGCCTTTCGTACAGTTCCCCTTTCATACTGTAAATCATTAAATCGGTGAGAAAGCTGTTTTTGGAAACCGCGGTTTTAGAGGCCTCGGGCAGGACCCGGCAATAATATTCCTCCCCCGGCCTGGTGGGCCGCACCACTGCCCTTTCCGCGAACCCCACCGGAAACGCCACATACCCCCGATAGCGCTGGCCCCAGGCGCAGGCTGCGTGCATGGCGGCATCCAGGGGAAAAGGCGAGCCCAGCGGAGCCGAGGGCGCCGGGCTTTGCGGGGCGCGCACCGCACCCGCGGCGCCGTCGCGGGTGAGGGAGATGCTCCCCACGATATTCCGATAAGCCGGGCCGAAGGGCACAAGCTCGGCGTAGATTCTTTCCGAGGGGACCTCGAAGGCAATCCCGTCGAGGACCGCGGCGATATCGACGGGAGGCGCAACGCCGGGTGCGGAATCCGCCGCGGCGAATTCAAGGGAGGCATGGACTTTCGTTCTCGTAACACTTCCGCCGGCCACCGCACTTGTAGTCGTGAGCCGGGAGAGCATGGCCCCTCCCTGATGCTCGATTTCATGACAGGCGTCGACCTCGGCTGCTCCGGCATCCGCCTGCAGGAAGCGGTCGAACGCAGCCGCACGCATGCAGCTCACAGGCGCGCCCGGGAACCGCGACTGAAGGGAAGCGGCAAGCTTCTGCAGTACTTCCACGGCAGGGATGATGATCTTCCCGTTATAGCGGTGGTCGCGCAGATAGCTTTCCATTCTGATTTTCAGGGGAAGTTTTTCAGGTTTCATATACGCCTGCCGTGAGCCCCTATCTGCGGTAATATTTTTCGAGGTCCGGGAAATAGTTCATGTTCTCCAAACGCCGGATGTAGCGCCGGTATCGGCCCTCCCATCCCTCCCGGCGGGTCCGGTTCTCGACAAGGAATCTCATGACCGGCTGGACGGCATGCAGCCAGACCCGCGTCCACGTCTTTCCCATCTGCTGGGCGAAGGACGAAGGCCTCCACCACCCGAGAGTTATCTGCCGGTGCAGCCAGAACATGTACTGCAGCTTTTCGGAGTCCATGTTCCTGGTCTTTACATTGGCCCACATACCGTTGTAGCGCTCGAAGCGGTCCAGGTTGGTAACGAGCCCCTGCTCGAGCAGGTGATCCCTTATGACTGTCTTCGGGAAGGGAGAGAGCATCTGGCAATATGATGTGTCCGCATCCAGGTCTTTCAGAAACTGGTAATTGCCCCGGATGGACTCTTCATCGTCGTCGGGCAGACCGAAGATCAGCCCCCCCATAACCATAATGCCGTGGCGGTGGCAGTTGTCGACAGCCTGCCTGGCTTTGGCTATTATCTCGGCTTTGTCCATCTCTTTCAGGTTGCGCTCCGACGCGCTCTCCATTCCCAGGAACACGGCCCCGAAACCCGCCCGCGCCATCTTCTGCACCACCTGCTCATTTCCGGCTATGGAAACACAGTCCGCCTGGACGACTATTTTCAGTCCGCGGTAATCCCTCCGGATAACGGCATCGCAGACTTCCTCCGCCCAGCGGGGGTTGAGCAGCATGTTATCGTCGGTGATGAAAACGAGGCGGGTCTTCTTATTGTAATAGATGTCGTCAAGGTCGGCGAGGATCCGTTCGACCGGGTAGGTCCGGTAACTGCGGCCGTACATGTGGTTGATGCTGCAGAAATTGCAGTTGCGCGTGCAGCCGCGCGACGTCTCCATCACCTCGACCTTCGCGAACATGGCGTGATACCCGGTGGTCAGGCGCCGCTTGTCGCGGATGGGGAGTTTGAGTTTCGCCAGGTCGCAGAGGGGTCCCGGCGCGTTATGGACCCACTGTCCCCGGCTGCGATACGTAAGGCCGGGTATCTCCTCAAGTTTATCCGTCCCGTCCAGGGCATTGGCAAGGCGGCGGAACGCCTCTTCGCCTTCGCCCCTGACCATGAAATCGACGCCGTCCGACTCATCGGACCCGGCGATCTCCTGTGCGAGGAGCGTCGTATGATAGCCGCCCAGTGCGATTTTCGTGTCCGGCAGGATTTCCCTGATCAGGGCGACAAGGGCCAGGCAGGTCCGGTACTGCCAGGTCATGGCGGAAAGACCGATCAGGCCGGGCCTGATCTTCCCGAGGGTCTTCCTCAGGTAACCCGCCACATTGCCCCGCTTGCGGACGAGGTCGATCAGGTAAACGTCGTGCTGCGGATCGATATTCCCCCCGATGCAGGCGATCCCGTGGTTCGGCATGTGAACCGCCGTCTCGTGGATGACAATGGGCACGACGTCGGGCATTGAGATGAGGACGATTTTCACTATACCGCCTCGCTTTTGCCTGTCTCGCTATTGACTGAATCGCCGGCGCTGCTCTCGATGGCTCGACGCACGTCGGCCATCAGGCAGGACAGGGAAAAGGAACCGCTGTTGTAGTCCGGCTCAAAACTTCCGGCGAGCTCAAGCTTTATTTCGAATTCCTGCCGCGTATTGAACCGGAAGCGGCCGGGGGGGTAAAGCCGGTTGGTGTTGCGGATACGGACCGCCTTGATCGGGGCGCCGCACAGCTTCGCGATCCGGAATGCGCCCTTGTCGAAAGACCCGAGCCGGCCGTTGCGGCTCCTCGTCCCCTCGGGAAAGACAAAGAGGTTGCCCCCGGAGGTCAGGAAATCCCTCATGTTATTTATCTGGCTGGCCATGTCATCGTCGTACAGGCCGCCGCCTTTCGAAAACATGTATCCCGAGGCCTTCAGGACGGCGCCGAAAACCGGCAGGCGGAAAAAGTGCGGCTTGACAATGGTTTTCTGCTTTTCGTACAGGGCGATCAGCAGGATGGGGTCCAGGAAAGAGATATGGTTGGCGACGATCACAGAGGACCGGATGGACAAGACTTCAGCAGATATCCGCCACCGCACGCCCGGGATGAGCGCGCGCACGAGCGCAAAGAAGACCCGGTAGTAGACGCTGTTAAGTTTCTGGAATTTTTCCTCGCGCCTGTCCGAGAACAGACCGTGAAAAATATAAAACGGCGAGAAGAACAAAATATAGCCCGCGGTGTAGTATGTCCAGAGGATGCTCGTGATGCCGAAATCAAGAAGGGCGGTGAGCGCTCTCATAGGCCTCAACTGCCTTCCCATTTCCTGAACAGGAGGTTCGTGTTGACCCCCCCGAACGCAAAATTCTGGACGGCCGCGATTTTCAATCGTTGCTCCCGGCCCGCGGTCACGTGGTTTATCATCGCGCAGCGCTGGTCCACTTCCTCGAGGTTGAGCGTGGGGACGAGAATATTTTCCTGGAGCAGGTAGAGCATTATGATCGTCTCGATGACTCCGCATGAGCCCATCGTGTGCCCCATGTATCCCTTCAGACCTATGACGGCCGGTCCGCTGCTCCCGTTGCAGTTGTAGACGCTGTGGATGGCCTGCGCCTCGATCACGTCTCCCATTTTCGTCCCCGTCGCATGGGCGCTCACAACGTCCACTTCGCCCGGATCGATTTTCGCGTCGAGCAGGCCAAGCCTGATTGTCTCCTTGATTCCCCTGATATTCGGCAGGATGAGGTCGCCCCCGTTATTGTTGCAGGAGAACCCGATCACTTCCCCGAGGATCTCGGCGCCCCTGGCCTTTGCATGCGCCAATTCTTCGAGCAGGACCACACCGGCGCCCTCGCCCACTACCAGGCCGTCCCGCTTCTCGTCAAAAGGCCGCGGCGTGGAGCTCGGGCTCTCGTTGAAGGCCGTCGAACAGGCAAGGAGGTTGTCAAAAACGGCAACTGTCGTCGTGTCGTACTCGTCGGCGCCCCCGCAGAGCATGGCGTCCTGCATCCCGAATTTGACCATTTCGTATCCGTACCCGATGGACTGGCTGCTCGTGGTGCAGGCCGTACAGGACGAGATGACGCGTCCCGTGATGCCGAACATTTTTGTGATATTCACCGCCGTGGTGTGCACCATGGATTTAAGGTAATCGACAGCGCCTATTGACTTGTAGCCCGCGTGCTCGCCGGTGAAAAAGGTCCTGTAGATCGAGCGCTGCACCGTGGGGCTCCCGTGGGTCGAGCCGAACGCTACTCCCAGCCGGCCCGAGGAGATGAAATCCTTTTCCAGCCCGGACGATTCCAGCGCTTCCTTGACGACCTGGCATGCATAATAGGCTACGGGCCCAAGGGTCTTGCGGTACTGGCGCGCGAAGTTGTATTCGATGGGGTAATCGACCGTCCCGAAGACCTTGGAGTGGATGTATTTCGTCAGGACGTCGTCTTCCCGGAGCGTCTTCACCCCGGATATTCCGTTTTTCAGGCTGTGGAGGATTTCCGCGCGCGTCCGGCCGATCGGCGTGATTGAGGAGCATGCGGTGATGACGACCCTTCTTTCCATGACGGCCCTTGCCTCAGGCGGCCTGCCTGGACCTGGACAGCATTTCGACATAGTCGCACACCTGTCCGAGCGTCCGGATATCCATGGCCCGCTTCTTCTCTTCCTGGGTTAGTTCGGTTTTCAGCAGGTGCTCGATTTCCATGAGCAGTTCCAGGGCATCGATGCTGTCGAAACCGTGCACCTCCCTTAAATCGTCCTCCATCGAGGGATTATTGATTTCAAATTCCTTGCGAAAATATTCAAGTATTGCTGTTTCGATCTCGCTTCGCGTCATATGGATTATAAGCCTTCCAAAAACGTCCTTTCCCGGCGATTATATCTTCAGGGCCGAACAGGTCTGATAAGGTGTAGTACCGGATAGATAATAAGAAAGCCTCGCCCGGGTTCCTGCGTAATCCGCCTGCCTGAAAACGGCTGCCCTCACACGGGGACTGCGTCCATTATCCCGGTGCAGACAGTTTCCCCGGCCTCCCCGGGCAGAGCGATCCTGAATTGGTATACTGCGATATCGTCCTTGTCGGCAGAGGTTAATCTCAGCGACAGGGAAGCCCCCGGCCTGACCGGAAGCCGGAACCTGACTTTCCTTATATTCGCGATCCTGGACTTTTTCCCCGCTTCGGCCTGCCTTCGCCTGATCGTCTCGCCCACCATCGCGAGCAGGGCGATCCCGGGGAGGATTGGCTCATTGGGGAAATGCCCCGAAAACCAGAGCGAATCGGCCCCTATGCCGGCTTCCGCGGAAATGGAACCGTCCGGTTCAGGCTTGCCGGGCGAAAGTATGTGCCACGTCTGCGGCTTTCCTTCTTTGCTGGAATCGACCATGTGCTTGATTTTACCCGTATAATACTGTTTCGACGGTATATCAATTAATTAAGATTTAGGCAAATGCCTTATCTGAAGCTGTTAAAAAAGGTCCATATGCGCGTTGCGCTCCGGCTCCTGGATGCTCGCATACATTCTAACTATTTTCCCGGAGCCCTTACCATTACAGGCCTTCCGATCAACTCCGATAAAGGCACGGACCTTAGCCCCTTGAGCTTCAGCCCGGACAGCACCTGTTCAACCTCCCCCAGCCAGGTATCTACAGCCGAGGACGGCCCGGAATACTTTGTCCCGGGAGGCGGGGTATCGTGAAGGAGGATGATGTCGCCCGGTTTGACTTTTTTCAGGATCCTCCCGGACAGGCCTTTCAGGCGCCTGTTGCCGAAATCACCGCCGCGGCAGGAGAAGTTCAGGGCGTAAAGCCCCAGTTTGTCCAATATTCCGCCCAGGATGGAATTCGTGACGCCGACCGGCGGGCGGAACGCCAGCGGGGATACCCCGTAACGCTGCAGCGCCTCCTGCGTGGATTCGATCTCGCGGACAATATTCCGGCGGCCCCTGAGCATCAGCAGCGGGTCGTGGTGATAGGAATGGTTTCCGATCTCGTGGCCCCGGGCGAGAATGGACTCGACAAGGTTGCCGTGCCGGGCCGCGCGCTCACCGGCGACAAAAAAAGCCGCCTTGACCCCGTACCGGTCCAGCAAGTCCAGAAGGGGCGGAGTGGTCAGCGGGTCGGGACCGTCATCAAAGGTCAGGGCAACTAGGTGATCGTTCGTTTTCACCCTGCTCACGACCTCCAGTAAGAACCATCCGCAGGATGGGCAGAGGGAGGCGACAAGGCAGGCAAGTGCAAAGACCCCCAGTGGCACTATGGCCAATTCGGGACGGATGAGCCATAGAACGGCAGCCAGCGCCAGGGCCCCAACGCCGCTCAGGGCTGCGGGCGATGCCTTTTTTGCCGGTCTGTTTCGGGCCGGTCTGTTCAGGGCCGGTCTGTTCAGGGTTGGACCGTTCATTTCACAAGGCGCTCCCAAAGCGGGCCCACATGGCCCCAGGCATGAAGCCTCTCCATCATCCTGTACATCCCCGAAGCCCCAGAGCCGATTATCCAGTTTGTGCGTCCGGCCGCATGGAGCCTTATGATCTCCACGGCCCGGTCGCGGTCCAGAGCAGGCGACCAGTAAAAGGCAGGTTTGAGAAAATCTGAACCTGCTTTTACCTGCTCCTCTCTCAAGGCGATTTCGAAAAGGCCGGTATGGGGGTATATACGGACTCCCCCGAAAATAAAAAAGACTGTTTTCTCCAGCTTGTCGCAGTTTTGAAGCGAGTCGCGCAGGGTCGCCTCATTCTCCCCGGGCCCGCCCGGCATGAGATAATGCGCAACGTGCAGTCCCGCTTCGACCGCAAGCCGGTGAGATTCCAGGACGCTCTTGACCCGGAAGGGTTTTTTGTATGCGGCCAGGACCTCGTCGGAAAGGGATTCCGTCCCAAACTCCACGTGCTTCAGCCCCGCTTCGGCCAGTTTCCGGTAATAGTCGGGGGGCGCTGGAGTAGGTGTGAAGAAGCCTCCCCAGGGGATGGACACCCCTTCCTGCCGGAAAGCCAGGGCGACTTCCAGGCTGTGCTCGTAGCTGCCGTTGAAAGTTGAATCCGCAATATAGATGTATTTGGCGCCGGCTTCCTGGAGCATCCGGGCATGGCGGGCGGCAACTTCCGGCTGCAGGCAGCGGAAAGAAGTTCCCTCAATCAGGGGATATGTGCAGTACACGCACTGGAAGGGGCAGCCCCGTTTGGTCTGCATGTTAAGCATGCCGCCTTTCCGGATATAGAGTTCCCGGTAAGATGTCTCCGGGAGGGCGCCGAGCCCGGGCAGGTCCGGCAGGGGCGCGGGAAACTGCGCAGGGCAGTCTTTCACGACCACTCCGGGGATGTCCCGCACGTCGCCTTTGCTGTTTCTCTCCAGGGCTTCCAGCAGGAGCGGGAATCGTTCCCCTTCCCCGACCACGCCGAAATCGGCGTCCAGGGCCGCCATGAATTCCCGGGGCATGATTGTGAAACCGCTCCCCCCCAGCACGATCACCGCCTCCGAACATCTGCGGATGCCGTCCACAAGGCGGCGCGCCGAATCCACAAAGGTCTCGGTATTCGCTTCGTCTATGTTGTCGATGTTACGGATGGAAAGGCCGATCACATCGGGACGAAACTCCCTGACGGCAGCCTTGAGGTCCTGCTCGCCGCCCGGAAGCCCGTTCAGGTCTACGCTCTTCACTTCGTGGCGGTGCGCAATGGAATCAATCACATGGTCCAGTCCCAGCGGGTACACCGAATAGGGTCGCGTAACGGTGTTGGTGGAAACGAGCAGCACTTTCACAGTATCTCTCCGGCTATTTCCCGCGAGAACCTCTCGGCCCCGATCATCTGCCTTACCGCCTGAAACGACCCCAGGATAGTGCCGAGGATGCCTGGAGAAAGCCTGTTCTGGCCGGAAAGGTAAAGCCCCTTGACGGGTGCGCGGTTAAGCGAGGCCGCTTTCATTATCTGCCCTGCCGAGCGCAGTATGCCGTAAGGCGAGCCGTCCGGGCTGCCCGTCCAGTCGCGCAGCGTAAGAGGCGTGTACGCGTCCAGCAGTTTGATATCCTCAAAGGGGCCGAGCAGCGTGGCAGCCGCCCCGATCAGTTCCCGGGCCCTTTCCTCCTTGGCCGTGTCGTAAGCGCTTCCCCTTTTTCCCGAGGGGGTCCCCTCCCATTGCCGCCAATCCCCTATCGGGCTTGATGTTATCATCGAGAGGAGTTTCGTATCCGGGTTGCCGGTCTTGAGCACCTGATGAAATGTCCCGTGCAGCTCGCTGTCGTCCCCCAGTTTCAGCCGGTAGACATTGTATGGCAGGTCCCGGCCGGACTTGACGGACGCGTTGACCCCGAAGAGGCCCCTCGTATTCACGATTGTGCGGGCCCTTTCCGCATATGATTCCCGGACACACCCGGGAGGGAGCAGGGCAACCATGGTCCGGGGGTGGACGGCCGCAACTACGGCGTCAGCAATCACCTCGCGGCCCGACTGCAGGACCGCCCCGCCGGCAATGCCCGACTCCACCTTAATGGCCTTGACGCCATCTCCGGTAATAACGGCGCCTCCCAGGGCGGAAAGCCGGGACAGGAAGGCGTCGGCCACACTGCCGCGGTCTGCGGGCCTCCAGGAAGAAAGCAGGTATGAAGCCAGGGACATGTAATAAAGGAATACCGGGCAATCCGCCAGGGGGACCCCGATCAGGGTGGAGGGGACGCTCAGCAGGGCCTTCAGGCGGCGAGAGCAGCCCATCTCATTCAAGCGCTGCCCCATGGGTTCCATGCTCTCGGGGGCGATCGGCATTAACGAGGTGGACAGGACCATATCGAGCCGGGAGAGGACAAGAGAGGTTTCCCGCAGTTCGCGCATTATGGCTGCGGCCTGGCGGGATTCGCCGGGAAAGCAGCTATGCAGGCTGTCTTCAAAGGAGTCCAGGCCTTCGGGCAGATCGAAGGAAAAATCGTCAAACACATACCGGTCGATAACGCCGTCCGCGCCCATTCGCTCCATGGGGATCGAATCGGCAACCCCGAGGTAATCCCATAGTCTTCCCAGGGGCTGGCCCCTGTCGAGCCCTCCCATGTAATGGACCCCGGTGGGGCAGTCGATTCCGCCGCGTTTGTATGTGCGCAGCAGACCGCCGGCCAGAGGCGCCTTTTCCACAACGGTGACCCGGCATCCGATACCGGCAAGTATGATGCCGGTCGTCAGCCCTCCTACTCCGGAACCGATGACAAGTATGTTCGCCGGTATGTTCCCTTTGGGCTTTTCCATGAGGGCGGATTCTTGGCACATTTCCCGGGAAAAAGCAACCGCGCGCCTCCGCTCGTTTTACACAGCCAAGCATCGGGTCATCAGCTCAATCTATAACGATGATTCTAAATAAAAATCGGGGCCTTTTCTTACTTTTCCCATTATCAAAATCCTACGTCATCATGGAATTTTTTGTCTCAATATTTTCCTGGTTTCTTGCATTGTATTCTCACGAATGTTAATAGGAAATCTTCAATATACGAACCAGGCAATCTGAAAAAAGGGCGTGATAGTCCATAGCCTCGCTGGAAAAAGAAGACGACCAAGAGCAATGCATTTCGTACGGAAGGATAGGAAACATGGCAAAAAAGAATCAAACAAAGAATGATATTGTCACGGGTGTGAATTATCTCATCAGCGTTTACAGGCCGACCGTCATCATAGATTCGCATATGCACGTTCAGAGCGGCAGGTGCGCACCTTTGCCGTTTCTCTGGGATATCGTCAAGCCGTCCGGTTTTTTTCAGATCCAGCGCACAAGGCTGGAAGGAGCCGGAAAAGTAGTCGGGGCCCTTGCCGATGTCCGCTATCAGACAATCAGCGGGGGAATGCGGGAAATGCTCACGATCGCAAAAAACGACACCTATAATCTGGGCCTGCTTTTTGTGGAAACCAAGAAAAAGCCCGCCCACAATTATTTCCAGACAGAAAAATTGTACAGGAGAGAAGGATCAGACAAAAAATCACCCCCCCTGGTCTTCACCTGTATCGCCATGACCATGGACATGGAATTTGCCCATGTGGCCGGATACTATGGGCTCAATTTATGCAACCCGATTTACGACGCCAACATGGTGCTCGTCGATTACTGGATGCCGTACGGCCCGTGGTTCAAAAGCGCGGACGTCGTTATGCAGGAGGCGTATATTCCCGATCGCGCCGGCAGCAATCCGCTCGATGTCCATAATATAGAACAGCAATACGACACGGAATTTACGGGCAACAAGAAGAAAATGGAGCTCTACGGCATACCGGGGATATACTACAACCAGAGCAACCAGCCCAGGCGGATGAACATCATGGCCGTTCCGGCTCTCCTGCCGAAGTCGGAAACGACATTATACGAGCAGTGGAGAGACCAGGTCTATCGCACGGAGTTGGCGGCAATGGCCCGTCCATTGCAGTTGCTGCCCCTGTATCACTACG
>CAZKYN010000029.1:0-20524 GCA_964556675.1 uncultured Syntrophaceae bacterium | reverse complement strand
CAGCAAGGCAAAAACAAGGGCATCGGGGAACCATTTTTCACTCCATTCAGCGAGCCAGAGGCCGAACCTTTCCAGCACGCCATGCTTTTCAGTTCCGGTATTTTCCGCCATACCCAACCTCCTTTCGAGAAAGAAAAATGAAAACATTAATTGAAAGATCTGAACTGCCCACCCAAAAAGAAAACCCCGCCTAATTGCTCAGGCGGGGTCAGGGAATCCAACCATTAATGTCCTCTCTTGAAACGGAATTGGTTCATTAGGGACAAAAGCTTGACAAGCAGGGTTTATAGCAAAGTTCCTCCTGCAATTCAATCAATTTAGGCAAGGCACGGGCCTGGCCCGGGTTTCTCCAATTATCAGCCGAGGGGCGCGAATTCCGGCACCGAACCGGTTTGATTTTCGGAAATTAAATATTATAGGCGTCACCCTGTTTCGGGACATGGGTTGTGAAACCCAGATCATCTTTGACGGCCTGTTCAAAATCCAGTTCGACCTGCTCTTCCCCATGCACTATGAATACTTCGGGCCGGTTTTTGAAAGCCCTGAGCCAGTTGAGAAGATCCCCCCGGTCGCCATGGGCGGAAAAGCCGCCTATCGTGTACACCTTTGCCCGGACCGCCATTTCTTCCCCGAGGACATCCACCCTGGCAGCGCCGTCCACGATTCTCCTCCCCAGCGTGCCTTTCGCCTGGAAACCGACAAAAATTACACTGCACTCGGGCCGCCAGATGTTGTGCTTGAAATGATGCCTGATCCGCCCGCCCTCGCACATTCCGCTGCCCGCCATTATTACGGCTCCGGAACGGATGCGGTTGAGCCGCTGGGATTGTTCAATCGACTCGACAAAGTGGAGGTTCAGCGCCCTTGCCCCCTTCCGCCCAAAGAGACTGCGGGCTTCCTCGTCATAGACTTCCGGATGGGCCAGGTATATCTTCGTCGCCTCCTCGGCAAGCGGGCTGTCTACATAAACATCGATTTTCCCCAGCCTGCCCGACCTTACGAGGTTGTTGAATATATAAAGGAGGTCCTGCGTCCTGCCGATGGCGAAAGTCGGGATGATCACATTTCCACCCTTCTCAAAAGTGGTTTTTACCGCTTCGACGAGTTCGTTGATACTGTCTTCCATGTTTTTATGCAGGCGGTTGCCGTATGTCGATTCGATCAGGACATAATCGGCTGCATTCGCATGGACGGGGTCGGCAATTATCGGGTTATCCGTTTTTCCGATATCCCCCGAGAAAATTATATTTTTTTTGCCCGCGGCATAACTGAGATCAACGGAACCGGAACCGAGGATGTGGCCCGCATCAGTGAATGTGAAGGCGATCTCAGGGGCGATTCTCTCCTGGACGCCGTATGCGATCTCATTGATGAGCGGGAGAGTCATTTCGACATCCGATACGTTGTAAAGGGGATAGAAATTCTCGTCCCGGCCCGCCCGGAACGATTTTTTGGTCAGCCATTCGGCGTCTTTCTCCTGAATCTGGGCAGAATCGAGGAGCATGACCTTGATCAGGTCGGCAGTAGCGGGCGTGGTGAAGATCTTTCCCTTGAACCCTTCCTTAACCAGCCTCGGCAGCAGTCCCGAATGGTCGATGTGCGCATGGGTCAACAGGACGCAGTCGATTTCCGCAGGCCTGAAGGAAAAGGCGGAGTCGCCGCTGTGGTCGTTTCTTTTATTCCCCTGGTGCATTCCGCAGTCAACAAGTATCTGCTTCCCGTCTGAAAGCAGGTGGAAGCATGAACCGGTCACTTCCCGGGCGGCCCCTAAAAAGCGAATCTCCATTTTGAACTCCTTATTTTTTGCGGTTTTTAAAATACTCGTTCAAAAAGCCGGCTAAACCCGGAAGGACAGATATTATGATTATCGCCATAATGACGAGGGTAAAATTATCCCTCACAAACGGGATGTTGCCGAAGAAGTATCCCCCGAAAATAAACGTGCACATCCACGCAATATTGCCGATTATGCTGAACGTGATGAACTGGAGGTAATTCATGCGGCCTATTCCTGCCACGAAAGGGGCAAAGGTGCGGATTATGGGCAGGAACCTGGCGAAGATGATCGTTTTGCGGCCGTGTTTTTCATAGAACTGGCGGGTTCGGTGCAGGTGTTTCTTATTGAAAAGGCGCGAATGTTCCTGGTGGAAAACTTTTGGGCCGGTAAAATAGCCTATCCAGTAATTGGAGCTGTCCCCGGCAATAGCCGCAAGCCCCAGCGCGGGTGCGATGATCTCTATCTGCAGCGAACCAAGGGCTGCGAAGGTGCCCACCGCAAAAAGCAGTGAATCGCCCGGCAGGAACGGCGTCAGGACCAGGCCGGTTTCGCAGAATATAACCAGAATGAGAATGGCGTATGTCCACACGCCGTAATTGCGGATCAGCATGTCAAGGTACACGTCAAGATGAAGCAGGACATCTATGAATGTGAGTAACATATCCATTGCGAAACCGAATTGTTTTCCTTTCCGGAAGCGCTTTTTGTTACAGCAAGCAGATGAAAAGTCAAGAAACTTAATTCGAGCTGCGGCAGGTTTTTCAAATGCCCGAATACGTTGACATTCCGCTGAATTCGGTGCTAAAGTCCGCCCAAGTAGAGGGCCAGTTCGCCGACGGTGAATAGATGGAAAATATAATCAAAAGGTCTTTCCTGAACCTGTCTTTGAATAAGAAGCTCATCCTGATGATGCTTTTTCTCACCTCGATCCTGCTTTCCAGCCTGCTTTCCCTTTATTGGCAGTCGGAAAAAGTCCTCATCAGGGAAATGGAGAGCCAGACGGCCGAGCTGACCAAGGCCATCCAGGTCGGGGTGGAAAGGGTCACGGCCAGCAGCGCATCAAAAGAATCCGGGCTGGAGACTTATCTGAAGACCTTGAAATCGAAGGGCATAAAAGAAATCTCCGTCATCAGCCCGTCGGAAGAGATTATCGACAGCACCAACCCGACAAAAATAGGCACTACGGTAAGCCCAAAAAAGAAAGAACTGATCATCAAGGCACAACTTGGCGATCAGGTTTCGGAAGAAGCCGGCAGAACGTACAATGTCATGATCCCGGTCATTGCCGGGAAGCAGCATTACGGCTACATCCACCTGCAGGTCAACTCCGAAGACGTCTCGGAACTGATGAAACGCAACCTCATGAAGAGAGTCGGTGCGACCCTGATTGTTTTTGCAATCGGGATCGCCATTTCCATTTTCCTGGCCCTGAGATACACCGAACCGATCCATAACGTGGTGCTTGCGGCCAAGAACGTTGCAGCCGGCAACCTCGACCAGTACCTCCCGGAAAACAGGCAGGATGAAATTGGAGACCTCACAAGGAATTTCAATTACATGGTCCAAAGGCTGAAGGAAAACCGCAAGCTTGAGGAGCGCCTCAGGGAAACAGAGCACCTGTCGGCCCTCGGCCAGCTCTCGCGAAGCATAGCGCATGAAATAAGGAACCCGCTTAATTACATCAGCCTGTGCATAGACCACATCAAGGAAAAGTATCATCCGGAAAACCCCGAAAGGCTTGGCTCGTTCGAAAGCCTGATTTCCGGCATGAAGCAGGAGATCCACAGGCTGGACAAGCTGGTCAGCGACTTTCTCGATTACGGGCGGCCCCTGAAACTGAACCTGCAGCAGGCCAGGATGGAGGATGTGCTTTCCGAGGTCATGGAGATAGTCAGAGTCAAAGCCGATGCGGATAAGATTACCATCATGGAGCATTATGAGTTTCTTCCCGAAATAATGCTGGACAAGGAACTGATCAAGACTTGCTTTTTCAATGTCGTGGCCAATGCGCTTCAGGCTATGCCGGACGGGGGGATCCTGGCGCTGCGCAGCCGGCAGCTCAACGGCAATTTCATCCTCCATGTCAGCGATACCGGGGCCGGCATATCGCGCGAGAACCTGCAGAGGATTTTCGAGCCGTTCTTTACAACCAAGAGCAACGGACTGGGGCTCGGCCTGGCTATTACCAAGCGCGTCATGGAAGAGCACGGCGGTAAAATAGATTTCGTCAGCGAAGAGGGCAAGGGCAGCGAGGTCACCTTGGGCATCCCCCTGCGAGTCGACGCCCCCAGGGAGGCCTGATAAATGGCTTCTATTCTGATAGTCGATGATGAACCCCTCCAGAGGACTATCCTCAAAACAATCCTGTCCGATGAGGGCTTTGAAACCCATGAGGCATCCTCGGGTGAGGAAGCCTTGAAGATGATCAAGACATATCCGCCGGACATTGTTTTGACAGATCTGAAAATGGACGGAATGGACGGAATCGAGCTTCTCCAGAGGATCAGCACCGATAAACGGAAGTCCGGCGGGGACGTCCCGCTGGTGATTATCACGACCGCATTCGGGACCGTCCATTCCGCGGTGGACGCCATGAAGCGGGGCGCCTTCGATTATCTCACCAAACCGCTCGACAAAGATGTCGTCATGATAACGATCAGGCGCGCCCTGGAAAGGATCGAACTGGTCAGGAAGACGGAAGAACTGCAGCAGGCCCTCTATGATAAATTCAAAATTGACGGAATCGTGGGACACTCCGCCGCATTGAAGCAAGTCATCCAGGTCATCAGGAAAGTGTCGGGCAGCCCGGCGACAGTCCTTATCCTGGGTGAAAGCGGTACCGGCAAGGAACTTATCGCCAGGGCCATTCATTATAACAGCCCCCGCAGCACAAAAACTTTTACGGCTATAAATTGCGCGGCCATTCCGGAAACCCTCCTGGAAAGCGAACTGTTCGGATATGAGCCCGGCGCTTTCACCGGCGCATCATCCCGGAAAGTCGGCCTGTTTGAAGCAACAAACGGCGGGACGCTGTTCCTTGACGAGATCGGCGACCTGCCGGCCCTGACCCAGGCAAAAATCCTCCGGGTCCTGCAGGAGAAAGAGGTCAGGCGATTGGGGGGACGCGACTCCTTTAAGGTTGATGTCAGGATAATAGCCGCGACTAATAAAGACCTGGAAAAAGAGATGCGCGAAGGCAAATTCAGGGAGGACTTGTTTTACAGGCTGAAGGTTGTATCCATCAGCCTCCCCCCCCTGCGCGAGCGCAAAGAGGACATACCCGAACTCTCCGGGTATTTCCTGCTGAGGTACAACCGCGATTTCGGCAAGAAGATAAGAAGGATTGACGATACAGCGCTCAAAGCCCTTTGCGAATACAATTGGCCCGGCAACATCCGGCAGTTTGAATCCGTTGTAGAGAAAGCCGTCCTGATGTGCGAATCGGATACAATCACCCTTGCCGATATAAGGAGCGAACTGCAGATATCTGTCCCTTCTGCAGCCTCAATCGACATTTCCCTGCCGGAAGAAGGCCTCAGTCTCGAGGAACTCGAGGCATGGATGATGGTCAAGGCAATGGAAAAAGGCAACGGCGTAGTAGCAAAAGCGGCCAAACTGGTCGGCATGAATTACTATGCTTTTTACAACCGCTGGGACAAGATCCAGCAGTCCGGGGCGGGAAAGAATTCCGCCTTCAATTACGAATTTCCCGAATCAGGCTTAAGCCTGGAGAAAATCGAGGAAGACCTGCTGAAAAAAGCAATGGCCAGGAGCAACAATGTTATATCCAAAGCTGCCCGGCTCCTTCGCGTGAGTTATAAAAGCTTTTATAACAAATGGGAAAAAATCAACCCGGAAGCCAAATCCTCCCGCCGGGAAGAATCTTTGTAAAAACGGAAATCCTGTTTGTATTTTCAGGATACATTTTGCGTATCGGGCAACAAATTTGCCTTATGGAAATATTGGCTTGCCAATACGGAAAAAGCAGGCAAAAACCACTTTACCCTATATACATGTAAGCCCCTATTATTATTAACATAATGGTCAATCTCCCTTAATTGGCACACAAGTTGAATGCATACGACGGAAATTCAAGAAAAGGAGGTGAAACCAGAATGAAGAAGATCGTAGCAATTCTCGTAGCAGTTCTCTTTGCACTTTCCGTAACAGGTCTCTGCTTCGCGCAGGCTGACAAGGCAGCTCCGGCGGCCCCGGCAGTAAAGGCGGACGACAAGGCCAAGGCGGATGACAAGGCGCCCGCTAAGAAGGCTGACAAGAAGAAAGCCCCCAAGAAGGCGAAGAAGGCAGCCAAGAAAGACGCTAAGAAGGACGCCAAGAAGGACGAGAAGAAAGACGAGGCAAAGAAGGACGCGGCTCCGGCTCCGGCCCCCGCAAAGAAGTAATCGGCTTTCTCCTATAGGAAAAAGAAAAAAGGCACTCGCAAGAGTGCCTTTTTTTACCTTTCCCGCGAGGGACATACCGCAAAAAGCCTGGTTCTGCATGGCCTTGGTTTCTTTCAGGAAATTCCGGCTGAAAACCCCTTCAAAACTCCCCGCTTTTGTATTATATTCTCACGAAATTGCATATGGGTATTTAATGCGAAACTATTCAGGAAATTTAATTTTTCTGTTTTGTTCGGCAATTATCGTTTTAATTTCCCTCGAATCAGCTTGCGCCACTCCAGACAAAATAGAAACGGCCAGGGCCGCCATGCCCCAAATGGCGGTCGGCCCGCGAATCGCTTACTGGGCCGCCTACTTTGTAGGCACGCCTTACGACCGGGACCCCCTCGGGGAATATGTAACCAGGAAAGCAATCGTGGCCGATGACCGCATAGATTGCATGTACCTGGTCTTCAGATCCGTGGAACTCGCGATGGGCAATTCCTCTCAAAAGGCTGAAGAGGCCGCCCTCGATAAGCGTTTCCATTCAAAGGGCATACTCAGGGATGGAATTGTCATCAACTATGACGACCGCTTTCAATACGGCGAAGACATGATCGACAGCGGTAAATGGGGCCGGGAGATGACGGCTGAGCTGGGTCATTCCCGGAGCGTGCCGGACAGCCGCAGAAAAAAGGTCGTGAAATATGCGCCTGTTCCCGTCATCTCGAAGGGAAAGTCAAAACTAAAAGAGGGGGACATTATCTATTTCGTCAAGAAGCCCGAAAAGCGTATTTATGGAGAGGTTATCGGGCATATGGGAATAATTAAAATTGAAGGCGGCAAAGTATATCTCATACATGCCGGCGGCACGAAGAAGTCCGGGGGTGAAGTGCGCAAAGTCGACCTGGAGCAATATATACGAAAGATGCCTTATTTGGGGGCTAAAGTTACCAGATTCGAATGACAGGAAGTTGAGAAAGGCCCATATGCTGCGTTGCGCTTCGGCTCTCACATGCTCACGGAAATTCAAAATACCATTCGCTGCTCAATTCTCGCGCGCCTTTCTCTGAGCCTTATGATCTTCCAGTTTCTTTCATGTCGTTTTTGAATGTCAATGGGAGCTGATATATATGAAAAGAAGAGATTTCCTGAAGATAGCTGCGGCTGCGGGGATCGGGACCGTTGTCCCCGAGCAGTTTATTTCACTTTTCACAGGCCCTGCATTTGCGGGTCCGGTCCCGGACCTTGTTATCGCACAGGGCAATGCCGCCCCCGGCAGGTTAGTCAAGGCGGCCGTCGAGGGTTGCGGGGGCATAAGGAAATTCATCTCCCGGGGGGATATCGTCGTGGTCAAGCCCAATATCGGCTGGGACCGCAGGCCGGAGATGGCGGCCAATACGAATCCCGAAGTTGTGGCGGAAATAGTCAGGCTCTGCTTCGAGGCCGGGGCCAAAAAGGTAAAAGTTTTTGATAACCCTGTTAATGATGCCCGGCGCTGCTACAAACAGAGCGGTATTGCCGATTCCGCGACAAAGGCCGGGGCGGAAGTGAAATTCATGGAGAGCAGGAAATTCAAGGACGTGAAGCTCCAGGGCGCAGCGCTCAAATCATGGCCTGTTTTTTCAGAGGTGCTGGAATGCGATAAGATGATCAACGTGCCGATCGCAAAGACTCACGGGCTTGCCGGACTTACCATGTCTCTCAAGAATATGATGGGAGTGATGGGGGGCTCCCGCGGGAGGATCCACCAGAATATAGACGAGTGCCTGATCGATGTGGCGGGAGCAGTCAAACCCGCCCTGACCATTCTTGATGCAGTCCGCATCCTGACTGCCAACGGGCCCCAGGGCGGCGACCTGTCCGACGTTAAAATCATGAATACAATCATAGCCGGGACGGACATGGTGGCCGTCGACGCCTACGGCACAACCCTGTTCGGGAAAAAGCCCAGCGACCTGGGATGTATCAGGGCTGCCCGCAAAAGAAATTTCGGGAAAAGCGATCTTCCGAAACTGTCGATCAAAAAGGTCAAGGCTTGATGAAGTCGAGCAATTTGAGAAAAGCCCGGCTGTTTGTTCAGGCCTTCTTCCTTTTCCTGTTCCTGTTCCTGTTCATCCAGACGGAATCAAAAGGCGCAGACGAACTCGGATATCCTGTGCGGCTGTTCCTGGAATTCGACCCGCTGCTTTTCCTTTCGGTCCTGTTCTCCGGGCGCACCTTCGTCTTTGCCTTCCTGCTTTCGCTGACAACGATCGCCCTGACTGCAATTCTCGGAAGGTTCTTCTGCGGATGGGTTTGTCCTCTCGGCACTATCAATAATTTCGTCTCGGCGCTGAAGAAGCACAGGGAAAAACCCAGGGGCTGGTTTTCTTTAAAATATTACCTTCTCGCGTTTGTTCTCGCGTCTTCCGCTTTCACCCTGCAGACGGCAGGTTATCTCGATCCCATTTCGCTGCTCGTCCGTTCGCTCTCCCTTGGCATAAATCCCGCCGTGAATTCGGTCCAGGCCCCCCTGGCTGCCTCGTCCGGCTCCGGCATACCTGTCCTGTCGCAAGTGGCGGAATACATCTATACTTTTTTGAAGAACACCGTTCTTTCTTTTCAGCAACCGTATTTTAACCAGTCGTTCGCGATCAGTCTTATTTTTATCATCATCCTCGGGCTCAACCTGGTCGAAACACGTTTCTGGTGCCGTTATCTTTGCCCGCTGGGCGCCCTGCTCGGCGTGTTGTCGCGTTTCTCCCGCCTCAGGCGCAGCCTGACCGAAGGGTGCCCCGACTGCGGCAAGTGCAGGGATTTCTGTCAGGGCGGAGGACTTCAAGAGGGCAAAACTGAGGAATGCCTGCAATGTTTCAATTGCGACGACATCTGCCCGGCCGGGCCGAATATCTCTGCCCGCCTGTCAGTTGCAAATGGAGCTATCGTCGCGCCTGATCTGGAAAAACGCCGGCTGTTCGCCTCCGTGGCGGCGGGCCTGTTGGCCGTGCCGCTGCTGAGGGTGGGCGCAAAATCCCATCCCGATCACGTCGAGCCTGCGCTCATCAGGCCTCCCGGTTCTCTGGAAGAAAGCCAATTTCTTGCGAAGTGCATCCGTTGCGGGGAGTGTATGAAAGTCTGCATTACCAACGGTCTTCAGCCGGCGCTTTTCGAGGGCGGGATCGAGGGGCTGTGGACGCCGATCCTGGCGCCGAAAACGGGATACTGCGAATATAATTGCACATTGTGCGGACAAGTCTGCCCTACGGGCGCCATTGCCAAACTCAGCATGGAAGAGAAAAGACCCGTTAAGATCGGCTCGGCATCCATCGACCGCAGCAGATGCCTGCCTTTTGCCGAGGCGATACCCTGCATAGTGTGCGAGGAAGTCTGCCCCATACCGAAAAAAGCGATCTGGTTCGAGAAAGCCGGGGTGAGGGACAGGTCGGGCAAACTTGTCCGGGTCAAGCAGCCGCACGTGGACCTCGAATTGTGCAACGGCTGCGGGATATGCGAGACCAAATGCCCGGTTCTGGGCAGACCCGCCATCACAGTGTCCAGCCTCGGGGAGAGCAGGTCCAGGAAGAACCAATTGCTCCTTAAGACGTGATGCCTGCAGCGCCTGTCACGTTTTTCCTATGGGTCGGTTCAACAAACATCCACATGATTTTCAGCTTCAAACTTATTGCATGAGTTTTTGGAATCCGCTTATATAGCCATAGGGACTCATCTTAGAAATCAAATAGCTTTTGCTCCTGTTTTCTGCAACCCGTTTACTTTATCACCCTGTTTCTAATCCCTCTGATATCCGCCCTACTTAAGCAAGCATTTATCAAACCAAACTTAAACATCTGCTCTTTTATCAACTCATGGCTGTTTAAAATCGGGAGGCGGCGCACTATTCTTACGTAAAATGAAACTAATACGCTCGCGGACATAAACTTTTAATTAGCTCTCCCCTGCGGGACGGCGGTGAGCTCACCCCGTCCCGCTCCCCCCTTATCATAATTACCTGTTCGAATTCCGAAACCTGATATAAACCCCTGTTCTGAAATGGATTATTTCCTTCGAGGAATTCTGAATTGACTAAAGCAGGTCTTTAAGGAGGATTCGCAAACCAATGGCAATCAGGATGATGCCGCCCAGGATACCTGCCTTTCTGCCCAGCTTCTTCCCCGCATGGGCTCCAAGTACTATCCCGCCCGCGGTCATCGTGAACGCGACAATGCCGATAATAACGCTTGCCGCCATGACCGACATATTAAGCAATGCAAAGCTCAGGCCCACGGCAAATGCATCGATACTGGTCGCAATGGAAAGCACGAGGAGGCTGAACCCTTTTGTCGGGTCCGGCATGTCCGGCTGATTGCCTGGATCTTCGGCACGAACCGAATCTATGATCATTTTGGCGCCAACACCTGCCAACAGGGCGAAGGCAACCCAGTGATCATATTTCGAGATCAGGTCGGCAATGGTCCTCCCCGCCGTCCAGCCAAGCAGCGGCATCATGAACTGGAACAGACCGAAACCGGTCGACATCCTCAGGAGCTGGCCCGGATCAACGCGCCTGGCATTGAATCCGGTCCCGACAGCCACCGAGAAGGCATCCATCCCGAGCCCTACTGCAATCAGGATAATCGAAGCGAAACTCATTCAGGCGACGTCTTCCGGTTTGTCATAATGCGAGAGATAATCTTTGATACTATGCGCAAGCTCTATTGTTATCCCATCCAAATTCGCTATATCTTCCACAGATGCATTTCTCAGGGCATCAATATCCTGAAATCCTGAAAGCAGAGTTTTTTTTCGAGCCGGGCCGATACCCGTTATCTCATCCAGGACGGACCGGATGTCCCTCTTCCTCATGAGCAGCCGGTGATAGGTGATTGCAAACCGGTGGGCTTCATCCCTGATGCGCTGCAGGAAGAGCAGCGCCTTGGGGTACTTGTTCAGGTAAACCGGGTCCTTGCGGCCCGCTATATACGCCCGGTCCTCGCCTTTGTGGACCTTTTCCTTCGGGCCCGTTTCGGTAACCGGCGCGCCCGCGGGCTCCAACTCATCGGCGGCCTTCGCCAGGCCGATGATATCCATAGATTCCCGGCCCTGGATGCCCGATTCGCGAATAGCCATCAACGCGGAATTGAGCTGGCCTTTTCCCCCGTCCACAACCATTAAATCCGGGAGTTCCTGTCTTCCGGCAAGCCGTCTCTTGATGACTTCGTACATCATGCCGAAATCATTTGCGCCCTGCACGTCGCGGATCTTAAACCGGCGGTATTCGTTTGTATCCGGGTTCCCGTCGATAAAAGTCACCATTGAGCCGACCGCCTGGTCGCCCCCGACATTCGATATATCAAAGCACTCTATCCTTTTCGGCGCCTTTTTCAGGTGAAGGCTCGCCGCCAGAGCTTCCCCTATCTCGCCCGCCCGCTTCTCGGAATCGTGCTCCGTTTTCAGCATGCTCCCGGCATTGTTGACGGCCATCTCCATCAACTCGCGTTTTTTGCCGCGCTGGGGCAGGATGATGGAGACCTTTGAGCCTTTCTTCTCGGAGAGCCACTCGGCAATTACGGCCCTGTCCTCGATTTCATCGGGAACGATTATTTCACCCGGGATGTTTACCTCCTCTGAATAGAACTGTTTCAGCAGCGATGAGAGAATCTCACCGGAGGGCAGATCGGTTTTGAGGACGGGAAATTTTTTTGTCCCAAGGATCCGCCCTTTCCGGATGCGGACCAGGCAGGCCTGGGTACGATTTTCCTCGCGATAGATCCCGAATACGTCCTGGTCCTTGAAATCCATGCTGAATACGTTCTGTTTTTCCAGGGTCGCCTCGATAGAGGAAATAATATCGCGCAACCGGGCCGCCTCTTCGAAATCATATTGCGCGGAAGCCGATTTCATCCTCGCTCTGAGATCTTTGACCAGGCTCTTCTCCCTCCCCTCAAGGAAGACCACGGCATCCCGGACGATGGACGCGTATTTCTCGCTGGTTATCAGATTACAGCAAGGGCCGAGGCAGCGCTTGATCTCGTATTCGATACAGGGCCGCTGCCGGGACCGGAAGAGCACGTCCTTGCAGGTCCGCAGCGGGAAAATCTTCTGCAGGAAATGCATCGTCTCCTTGACTGCCAGACCCGATGAATACGGTCCAAAGTAAACGGCGCCGTCCTTTTTCGGCCTCCTCATAAACTGGAAACGAGGAAAGGGGTGCTCCATATCCAGCCGCAGATGGTTATAATCTTTGTCATCCCGGAAATACACGTTGTACTTCGGGCGGTGCTCTTTTATTAGCGTGTTTTCCAGGATCAGGGCCTCTTTTTCGGTGTGGGTGACGATGAAATCAATATCGTGTATTTTGGGCACCATGAAAGGGATCATCGGGCGGGTGTCCTTGTTGGCAAAATAAGACCGCACTCGGTTGCGCAGGTTCCTGGCCTTGCCGACATAGATCACCTTCCCCGACGCGTCCTTCATCATGTAGACGCCGGTTTCGGCGGGCGCCGCCTTGACCCTTTCCTGGAGTTGTGTAGTGTGCTCGTCCATAATGCTTTCAGATTGAAAGGCGCTTATTTTTATTCATCCCCGCCCATGCGCAGCTCGAGATCGGACAGCTCCCTTATCATGTCCCGCAACTGAGCCGCTTTTTCAAATTCCAGGTTTTCGGCCGCTTTCTTCATTTCCCTTTTAAGCCCGCGCAATTTCTTTTGCAACTGCTCTTCCGAAAGATAGACGCTCTCCTTTTCCTCGAATACCGGGACCGTTATATAATCGGACTCGTAAATGGACGAGAGGATGTTCGTAATGTCCTTGCGGATGGTCTCAGGAGTTATGCCGTGCTCCTTGTTGAAGCGCTCCTGGATCTCCCGCCTCCTCCGGGTTTCGTTCAGGCATAATTCGATGGACCTGGTGATCCTGTCGGCATACATTATGACCTGGCCCGCGGAGTTCCGGGCGGCGCGGCCGCTGGTC
This sequence comes from uncultured Syntrophaceae bacterium, assembly GCA_964556675.1. Taxonomy (GTDB): domain Bacteria; phylum Desulfobacterota; class Syntrophia; order Syntrophales; family UBA4778; genus JBDKTK01. Next base: position 7,414 of record CAZKYN010000029.1, on the reverse strand, counting down.
TGGATGAGCGACCTTTCGGATCTCAGGAAGCCTTCCTTGTCGGCGTCCAGTATCGCGACGAGCGACACTTCCGGAATGTCCAGCCCCTCCCTGAGCAGGTTGACTCCGATCAGGACGTCGAATTTCCCCAGCCTCAGGTCGCGGATTATCGCCACCCTCTCCAGAGTGGATATATCGGAGTGGAGGTACATGACTTTGAGCCCCAGGCCCTGATAATACTCGGTAAGGTTCTCAGCCATCCTCTTCGTCAGAGTTGTCACCAGGACGCGCTCTTTATCGGAAGACCTCTTTCTGATTTCGCCAAAAAGGTCATCAACCTGGTGCTTGACCGGCTTCACGATTATTTCCGGGTCCATCAGCCCGGTCGGACGGATCAGCTGTTCGATAATCCTGCCCTTGGACCGGGCGATCTCGTATTGCGCCGGAGTGGCCGAAATATAGAGCCGCTGCTGAGGGTAGGCCTCGTATTCCTCAAATTTCAAGGGGCGGTTGTCCAGCGCCGAGGGGAGGCGGAAACCGTAATTGACCAGGGTTTCCTTACGCGAGCGGTCGCCTCTGAACATCCCCCCGATCTGGGGGATGGTGACGTGGCTTTCATCTATAATGAGCAGGGCGTTGCCCGGCAGGTAGTCCATGAGAGTGGGCGGCGGTTCCCCCTGTTTCCTGCCCGTCAGGTGCCGGGAATAGTTTTCGATGCCCTGGCAGTAGCCCATCTCTTCCAGCATCTCGAGGTCGAACCTCGTACGCTGCTCAAGCCGCTGCGCCTCAAGCAGCTTGTTTTCCGATCTCAGGAAAGCAAGCCTCTCACCCAGCTCGGCGTTTATAGTTTCCAGGGCCCTCTCAATTGTTGACCTCGGAGTGACATAATGACTCCCGGGGAAAACGGATATATTGTGCACTTCTTCCAGTTTGCGGCCCCGCAACGGGTCCATTATCGAAATTGTTTCAATTACATCCCCAAAAAATTCCACGCGGACAGCCCGGTCCTGTTCGTGGGCGGGGTAAATCTCCACGATATCGCCGCGGACGCGGAAAGTCCCCCGGTGGAAATCGGTGTCGTTGCGCTCGTACTGGATCTCGACCAGCCTCCTGAGCATATCGTCCCTTCTCAGGGCCATGCCTTTTTCCAGAAAGAGCAGCATGCCGTAATAAGCTTCGGGCGATCCGATGCCGTAAATGCAGGAAACGCTGGCCACTATAATGACATCCTGCCTCTCCAGCAGGGATCTGGTGGCCGAATGGCGCATCTTATCGATTTCCTCATTGATAGCGGAGTCCTTCTCAATGTAAGTATCTGTAGTCGGAATATAAGCTTCGGGCTGATAGTAGTCGTAGTAGCTTACAAAGTACTCCACTGCGTTGTCCGGGAAGAGCAGTTTGAACTCGGAATAGAGCTGGGCCGCCAGAGTCTTATTGGGGGCGATGACGAGGGCCGGCCTGTTAACAGTGTTGATGACGTTGGCTACGGAAAAAGTCTTCCCTGAGCCTGTGACGCCGAGCAGCACCTGGTCCCTGTATCCTTTTTCGATTCCTTTTACAAGTGAATCGATCGCCTGAGGCTGATCGCCCTTGGGCATGTAATCAGTTTGAATCTTAAATTGGCTCATTTTTGTATGAATATTCCCTTAAATGCGCGAATATGCTAATATATCTGCTTAAAGTGCCGGGGTCAATACCCACCGGCCGACACAGGAGATGAAAATGAAAATTATCCGGTTTGAATCCAGGGAAGGAAACGTCCACTACGGAGAATACGACACTAAAAATCCAGGTTCCGCCAGGATCATCAAAGGCGACATTTGCGGAGAATATTCCCTCTCTGAAAAAAGGGTTGAAATAAAGGGCCTGTTGGCCCCCGTGCTTGCCCCCACCATATTTGCGCTGGGGCTGAATTACGGCAAGCACGCAGAGGAGACGGGGATCGACCGCCCCCAGATACCAATTGTATTCATCAAGTCCGTAAATGCCCTGACCGGCCCGGGATCGCCTGTAGTCCTGCCCAAAGCAGGACCTGATGAGGTCGATTACGAGGCGGAGCTTGCCGTCGTGATCGGCTCGACGGCAAAGAACGTGGCAAAAGAGAACGCTTTCCAACACATCCTTGGATACACGTGCGCCAATGACATCAGCGCCCGCGACTGGCAAATGAGGAAACAAAAGGGCCAATGGACAAGGGGGAAAAGCTTCGATACCTTCTGCCCCCTGGGGCCCTGGATTGTCACCAAGGACGAACTGCCCGATCCCGACCGGCTCAATATAAAGTCGGTCTTGAACGGGACGGTAATGCAGGATTCCAATACGTCGGACATGCTTTTCGATGTGGCTTTCATAGTCAGCGATTTGAGCCGCTCGGTAACCCTCCTCCCCGGGACGGTCATCCTGACCGGCACACCGCCGGGAGTCGGATTTGCGAGGAAGCCTCCCGTGTTCCTGCGTCCGGGCGACCTGGTCACGGTATCCGTCGAGGGCATAGGCGACCTCTCCAACCCAGTCAGGGCCGAATCATAAAAAGCTTGCCCCTGCCGCGAAAACCAAATATATCGTAGCCTCGTCACGAGAGGAGATATTTTAATGACCAGAAAGTTAAACGAGATTTTACAGAATATAGAAGAATACAAGAACGAAAACCCGCATTACAGGGAACTCCTGGAAATGCTGGAGGAGATACTGATCCTGCGGGAGGAGTTCAGGAGAAAAATCGACAAGGATATCTTTGGCATAGACCAGGCCTTGATCGCGTCGAAGCTGGCCGGAGGATTTCCGCTGATTGATTTCACGGCGGGAAAATTCGACTTGTCCCAGCCTGAAGCATACTTTTTGTCCCTCTTGAAAATTGCAGAGAGGTTTCACCCGGAAGAGACCAGGGCCGTGCTGCAGGAAATGGAAAGCGGGGAATCCGATTACGAATCGATGGTCCGGGACACGTTCATCGCGCCGCCGGCGGATTCATCCGATGCCGCCGATTTATCAGATTCCTGTGAATTGCAGACTGGAGAAAGCGAGGAAATCAACGACGAAAACAGGGGCTTTGACCTGATAGGTTTCTTCCTTGAAGAGAGCCTGCGGCCCGCCATGGAGATGACGGCGGAGCGCTATGCTTCGACCATTTCCAGGTCCGGCTGGACGGAAGGGTATTGCCCGGTCTGCGGAAAGGACCCGAAAATCGGCGCGCTAAAAGAAGAGGACGGCAGAAAGTTCCTCTTTTGCAACCAATGCGGGACCGAATGGCTTTTCCGCAGGATAAAATGCCCCTTCTGCGGGAATGAGGAACAGAAGAACCTTTCCTATTTCACCGTGAACAGCGACGAAAGATACCGGGTGGACGTCTGCGATGCCTGCAAGCGCTATGTCAAGATTGTCGATTTGAGAAACAGCAATAAGGACCCGGATCTGGACATCGAAGATATTGCCACTCTGCACCTGGATATGCTGGCCAACGAGGAAGGATACCACTGAGCTGTCGAAAAACGCTTATCTGCCAAGTTGCGCTCCAAACCTGGAGGCTTTGTATAGTTATGCGCCTCGCGGTCCCGCCTTTGCATTCCTGTCATTAGCGCGGCAAGCGTGTTGAACAGCCCTCTCATATTTTATTTTAAGCAGGCCAAACCTAATGCGCGATAAGGATATCGGAGCAGTTATCCGGCTGATTGAGAAAGACCTCGGGGGTTATATGCCTCCGGTGAGCACGATGGCCGCGGAAGGGGCCGGCCCCTTTAAAATTCTGATCGCCACTGTTTTGAGTTCCCGGACGAAAGATGAAGTCTCAGGACCGGCTGCGGAAAAGCTTATCCATTTAGCCGATACCCCCCGAAAAATGCTCGCTTTGAGCGAGGACCGGATAAGAAAGGCAATTTACCCGGTCGGCTTTTATAATACCAAGACCCGGAATATAATCAATTTGAGCCGCGAACTGATTGAAAAATACGACTCCCGGGTGCCTGATTCAATCGATGAACTCGTAAAATTGCCGGGCGTGGGGAGGAAGACCGCAAACCTGGTCGTCAGCCTGGCTTTCGGCGGGGCGGGAGTCTGTGTAGATGTCCACGTGCACAGGATATCCAACCGCCTGGGCTATGTGCAGACCAGAACCCCCGAGCAGACCGAAATGGCCCTGAGGGCAAAGCTCCCCCGGAGATACTGGCACATATTCAACACCCTCCTGGTAGGTCATGGCCAGAAGACATGCCGGCCGGTTTCGCCCTTCTGCAGCCGCTGCCCGGTATTCAGGTATTGTGACAGGGTGGGAGTAACAGAAAGCCGGTAATTAAAACAGGCATTTCAAAAGATGCAGGCGCGCAAAGCCGATTGCGAGATCATTTTATGCTTAGAGAGATGAGGTTTGCAGCGCGGCATGCACACGCCGTCCCTGCGAAAGCGGGGATGAGGGCTTTTGAAAAGCCCGTCAGGATTTCTTCCAGACGGTCCCTTCAGCAGTATCCTGGACGGTAATGCCCAGTTCGGCAAGCCTCCCGCGCAGGCGGTCCGACTCGTTCCAGTCACGGCGCTTCCTGGCGTCTTCCCTGGCCTTCAGAAGCTTCCGGGCCTCTTCGGTGAGCACTTCCTCCTCGAAATCGATTACGCCCAGTACGGAATCTATTTTCTTCAGAACTTCGAGGCTCCGGTCGCGGTCCGCAGCGCTGAGCTGCCCTTCGGAGATGGACCTGCTGGCTTTGCCGACAAAGTCGAAAAGCGCTGCCAATGCCCCCGAAATATTAAGGTCGTCGTCCATTGCCCCCGAAAAGCCCTGCTTGAGGTCGTAAATATACTGGTCCATCTCGGGCAGCGCCTTTCCCGGTTTAAGCCTGATAAGCCTCTGCACGAAATTGTCCAGGTTTCTTACCGTATGGCCGGCAGTGTCCAGGGCCCCGAAGGAAAAATGCAAGGGCTTACGGTAATGGGAACTCAGGAGGAAATACCTGATTTCCTTTCCTTTGTAACCCCTTTCAGCCAGGTTTTCCATGGTCAGGAAATTATCGAGGGAGCGGGACATTTTTTTCCCTTTCACCATCACCAGCTCCGAGTTGATCCAGTAATTGGCGATGTTCTGTCCTGTTGCGGCTTCGCCGATGACGCGGACGTTTTCGCAATGGGGGAAAACGATATCGGAGCCGCTGGAATGAATGTCAAAAGCATCTCCCAGGTACTTGAGAGATATGGCGGCGCATTCCAGGTGCCAGCTCGGCCGGACGTTGCCCCATCTGGTTTTATAAAAGACGCCCCGCTTGAGTTCAGCGAGACTGGACCTCTTGAGCAGGGTGAAATCCACCGGGCTGTCCTTTTCATAGTCGTCATTGTCGACCGTCCGGCCCGGCCTCATTTTGCCCAGGTCTATTTTTGAGAGCTGGCCGTAATCCTCCAGCTTGGAGATATCAAAATAGATTGACCGCAGCTTTTCATAAGCCAGACCGCGCTCCACGAGTTTTTCGGCCAGGGCCAGCATGGAATCAAAATTCTCGCTGGCCCGGGGATAAAGCACTTCCTGCCGGATATTCAGGGTGGCAATGTCCTTGAGGAATTCTTTCATGCCACTCTCGGTGTATTCCTTAAGCCCCATGTTGGCCCGGTCGGCGCCTTTTATAGATCTGTCGGCAAGGTCAATTATGTTTGTAACGTGGGTGACCTTGTACCCTTTGTACTCGAGATACCTCATAAGCAGGTCGGAGACTATGAACCGGCGATAACTGCCGATGTGCGGCACAAGATGGACCGTGGGCCCGCAGGAATGCATCAGGACGCGGTCAGGATTGCGGGGCTGGAACGGCTCCCTGCTGCGCGTAAGCGTATTATACAGGCGCAGGCTGGATTTCGCTTTGTCCGTGAACAGCTCAGTGCTGAGGTAGCGCTCTCCGCTGTCCGGCAAAATGACTACTATCAACCCTGAGGACATTTCCTTTGCCTTCTGGACGGCGACATGCATGGCGGCGCCGGAACTCATCCCCGACAGGATGCCTTCTTCAATAGTAAGCCTTCTGGCCATCGCATATGCATCCTCGTCGAGGATATTGACAGTCTCGTCGAGCCTGCTCCTGTCAAATATGCCGGGGCGGTAAGATTCCTTCATATTCTTAAGGCCTTGGATCTTATGGCGCAGATAAGGTTCAACGCCGATCATCCTGATCCCGGGGTTGTACTCCTTAAGCCTTTTCGATATGCCCATAGCGGTCCCGGAAGTCCCCAGAGTAGCTACTACACATGTAACCTCTCCGGAAGTCTGCCTCCATATCTCTTCTCCGGTCCCGTGATAGTGGGCCAGGATATTGTCATTATTATTGAACTGATCAGGAAGGAAATATTTGTCGGGGTTCTCCCTGGCCATGGCATACGCCACCTCGATAGCGCCGTCCGTACCCTGGACCGCGGGCGTGAGTGAAAGCTCTGCCCCAAAAGCCTTGAGAATCTTTTTGCGTTCCTCGCTGGCAGACTCGGGCATGATCAGGAGGAGCTTGTAGCCTTTGACGGCAGCAACCAGAGCGAGGCCAATTCCCGTGTTGCCGCTCGTGGGTTCAAGGATAATCTTGCCCTTCTGCAGATCCCCACGCTCTTCCGCTTTGCTGATCATGTAAAGGGCGGTCCTGTCCTTAATCGAGCCCCCGGGGTTGAAGCTCTCAAGCTTGGCGAAGATCCTCACGGAAGGATTCGGGTTCAGGTTCCGGATCTCAATGAGGGGCGTATTGCCGATCAGGTCCAGTAAGCTTTTGGTTTCCATAATTACCACTATAATAAAAAAAAGGGCCGTTCAGCCGACCCCTTTTTAGCCATTCATGTCTAAATCAGCTGTCGAACTTCGGTACGGGCACTTTGATAAACTGGATGCCCTTTTCTTTTAAAATCTCGTCCTGCTCCCTGGTGGTGGTCCCTTTTATGTTCCTTTTGTCCTCTTCTCCGTCATGGATCTTGATAGCGACTTCCGCAAACTTATCGCCCACGTCCTCGAAGTTCTTGTCCAGAAATTGATGCAGCATCTGCAGGGCCTTCATGGGAGAGGCTTCTTTTGACTGTTCCCGGACCGGATCCCTGTCCTTACACATTATCGAGATGGATGTAGGCACCATCTCGACATCTATATCCCCGCAAATCGGACAGCTGAGCAGCTTCCTACTTTTCTGTTCTTCGAAAGCGGTCCGGCTGTTGAACCAACCCTCAAAGCTGTGGTTTTTTTTACACCTGAGATCGTAAATGATCACGCGTTATTCCCCTTCCCGGTTGCCGAATCTATAGCATCTTTTTTCTTGGAAAACAACGGCTTCGATATTTTCGGCCCCATGCAAACGCGCAGATTATCCCTGAATTTTCTAAAAAAAGGATGGACATTTCATCGCAAATTTTATATTTTCCAGCTTTGTCGGGATGTGGCCCAGTCTGGTAGGGCACTGCGTTCGGGACGCAGGAGTCGCGCGTTCAAATCGCGCCATCC
>CAZKYN010000028.1:0-20578 GCA_964556675.1 uncultured Syntrophaceae bacterium | reverse complement strand
CGCTCGTGCCGGCGCCGATTGTGGTCATAAAGGAGTGCAGGAACTCCCACTCGATTCGGCCGCCTGAGGGCACGTACTTGGAACCTTCCTTCAACAGGCAATACTGGTCGAGAACCTGCATGGCACTGTCTACAAGGCGCTGCTCCATCTCGGAAACCACGACCTTCGTGATCTCAGGCTCGCAGGTCATATTTTGATGGTTCCACTCCATCCATCTCGCGTGTTCTGAAAGGAGCTGGGCGGTGTCGATCTCAACAGCGATCTGGGCGATTCTCTGCCTCACGAGGGGGTTCTCCGCCAACGGTCTGCCCATGAACGTGGTTTTCCTGGAGTAATCGATCAGCATGTTCAGGAAAGGATAGTAGCGCGAGGGTGTAAAGACGTAGTTGCGTTCGGACATGAGCGCTTCCATCATGTAATAGAAGCCCTTATTGACCTCGCCAACCAGGCGGTCTTTGGGGACCTTCACGTCATCATAGAATACCTCGTTGGTCCTCTCGCCCGACATCGTTATCATGGGCCTGATAGTGATCCCCGGGGCCCTCTGGTCAACGATGAAAAGGCTGATACCTTTATAGGGTGAGACTTTCGGGTCCGTCTTCGCGGCCAGCCAATGATAGTCAGCGTAATGGCTTTCCGTATTGAATGTCTTCTGGCCGTTCACCAGGTAGCAATCGCCCTGGTCGATCGCCGTCATCTTCATGCTGGCGAGGTCCGAGCCCGCTTCGGGTTCGGTGTAGCCCAGGCCGAATTCGATCTCTCCACGGACAATGCGGGGGATGAATTCCTTTTTCATCCTCTCGCTGCCGCGGCGCAGGATAGTATGCCCCACCATAGTGTATGCGACATCATTGGGGACATGCGCGCTCCAGCGTTTTCCAAGCTCGTCGATGAGGATGAAATCGTAAACGGGGGAAAGTCCCTTTCCACCATATTCCTTAGGCCAGCTCCATCCGAGAACCCCCGCCTCGTACAATTTCTTCCCGAATGCCCTGCCTGACTCGCCCAGCCCCAAGTCTTCCCAGTTCTGGCGGGCAATCTCTTCTGTCAATTCTTTATCCAGGAAAGCGGCAACCCTCTGACGATAAGCTTCCTCTTCCTTTGTGTATCCGAAATTCCAAGCCATGTTTCAAACCTCCTTGAATCCTCTAGGGTAAACAATATCTCCTCAAATATTAAATCAGGGTATGTGAACAGCCCCCCCGGAGATAACCATCGCCGCTTCCATGATCGCCTCGGAAACAGTGGGGTGAGGATGGATGGCATTTGCAAGTTCCTCGGCTGTCATTTCCATTGTCATGCCCAGGACGGCTTCCGCTATCATGTCCGTGGCATGCGGACCGATTATGTGCACGCCCAATATCTCTCCGTATTTCCTGTCGGAGATAATCTTGACCATGCCCTCGGTCTCATTGAGGACCAGCGCTTTGCCGTTTCCGCGCAGGGGGAAGCGCCCTACCTTTATTTCTCCTTGCTGCTTGGCGGCTTCCTCGGTAAGCCCCACGCACCCGACCTCGGGCGTAGTATAAATACAGGAAGGCACTGCCTTATAGTTCATCGCCTCCTTGTACCCCATTATATTTTTGATTGCGCATTCGCTTTCCGCGGAAGCGAGGTGAGCCAGCATGATCCCTCCGATTACATCACCGGCGGCATATATGCCGGGAACGCTGGTCTCCAGAAAATCATTGACAATTATTGCCCCCCTCTCCTGCTTAATCCCGATTTTGTCTATATTGAGGAGAGAGAAATCCGGCTTTCTTCCCACCGTGAGGAATACCTTTTCCGCCGTGACGCTCTCATTCTTGTCGCCTGTCTTGTAAGTCACCGTGTTGTTCCCCGGATTTCCGGTGGAGACTCCTTGCACGGCAGCGCCGGTTATTACCTTGACTCCCGCTTTTTCCAGGTGCTTCTGAAGAGACGCGGAGATCTCTTTGTCCAGTCCGGGGACAAGCCCGGGCATCATTTCGATAATCGCGACCTGGGCGCCCATTGCCGTCAGGAACTGGGCAAATTCGACGCCGATAACACCGCCGCCTATAACTACTACGCTCTTCGGTACGGTTTTCATTGCCAACACCTGGTTCGAGTCCATCACATCAGGGCCGTCAAGCCCATTAACGGGGATGGTGCCCGGCTTTGAACCGGAGGCAATGAGAATCGCATCGCCCCGGACTTTCTCGCCCGTCTCTGTGATTTGCACCGTTTTGGCGTCAACGAAAGATGCCGTACCCTTGATAACCTTTATTTTCTTTGCGGACAGCAGTACGCTGACCCCTCGGGTGAGCTGCGCGACCACGGAGTTCTTCCTGTCCATGATCGCCGGGAAGTTAATTTCGTAGCCCTTGCACCTGATCCCAAACGACTCAGAATCTTTCATCGTGCGAATGACATCGGCTGATTTCAACAGGGCATTTGTGGGGATGCACCCGTAATTTAGGCAAGTGCCCCCAAGGGCGTCTCTCTCGATTAGCGTGACTTCCGCACCCATGCGGGCGGCGCGGATCGCGCCTGGATAACCGCCCACGCCGCCGCCGATAATTATTATTCTCTTTTTGGCGGCGGTTGAGGGCGTCACGGGAGAAGCTTTAGGGGCCTGGGCTGCCTTTGAATCCTCATCGGCATTTGTACAAGGTGCGCTCGCGAGTGTTTCCCCGGGCTTAAGGAGCAGGCCGACTGCGGCGCCCACGGGCACGGTCTGCCCGGCCTGTACAATTATCCTGCCCAGGATCCCATCCTCGGGCGCTTCCACTTCGTAGGTTACTTTTTCTGTTTCAAGGACAAAGAGGATCTCCCCTTTTGTGACTGGATCGCCCTCTTTTCTCCTCCATTCCACAATCAGTCCCTCGGTCATCGTGAGTCCGAGCTTTGGCATCAATATATTCAAAGGCATTCGAATTAACCTCGTCTGTCGAATTTTGATTCCCGTCTCGCGAGTGCGTCTATAGTATACAAAGCGGCTCCTCTATCATTTCCTTCAATGTCCTCATGAATTTTCCCGCTTCGGCCCCGTCGATAGTCCTATGGTCATACGTCAAATTGACGATCATCATGGGCCGGATGACCACTTGCCCTTTCAGGGCAACAGGTTTATCTATGATCGCCCCCACTGCCAGAATGGCGTTTTCAGGTTGATTTATGATGGCTGAGAAAGTCTCCAGCCCGAACATTCCCATCGCGGAGAGGGTGAAAGTGCTTCCCGAAATATCGTCCGGGAGGAAGCTGTTCTTCTTGCCTTTCTCGATCAGGGACACGCGGTCCCGAGCTATCTGCCCAAGGCTCTTGCCGTTTATATTTTTGATAACCGGCACTATGAGGCCGCCGTCCAGGGCCATTGCCATGCCCATGTTGACCTCGGGCAGGTACAGTATCCCCTGGTCCGTCCAGCGGGTGTTGATTACGGGATGCTCCCTCAGTGCAGCACCCGTTATTTTCATCATCAGGTCGGTTATGGTTATTCGCACTCCTGATTTCTTTTCGATAGAGGGCAGAAGCTCGCCGCGGAGCTGCTGTATCCTGGAAGCATCAACGGCATTGCCCATGTATGCCTGCGCCGCTTCAACCTTGCTCTGCAGCATTCTCCTGGCGATCGTCTTCCGCATGCCGGTGAACTTCACCAGGGCGGCCGAATCCGAAGCAGGTGCCGGAGCAGCGGGTGCGGGAGCCGGTGCAGGCGGCGCCTGGGCGGCTGCCGCTTTGGTCCTTTCCACATCGTCCCGGAGTATCCTTCCGCCGGGACCCGTGCCTGTAACGGCCGAGAGTTCTATCGCGTATTCCCTGGCCGCTTTTTTTGCAAGCGGTGTGGCTTTCACGCGCTCGCCGGATGCGGGCAACGCGGAAGCGGAGACCGCTTGGGCTGCGGCCGGAGCAGTCCCGAGGGAGGTTTGTGGGACTGATGGGGCCGCAGCTGCAGATTTAGGCAATTCGGCGGCGCTTTCACCCGGCTTCAGCAAAAAGACGACAGCCGCGCCCACTGGAACCGTCTCCTGTTCGTTTACTATAATATTGCCCATTATTCCGTCTTCGGGGCTTCTACCTCATAAGTTACTTTTTCGGTTTCGAGGACAAAGAGGATGTCACCTTTACTGACCTGATCTCCTGTCTTCTTTCTCCATTCAACAATCAAACCCTCGGTCATGGTCAGACCAAGCTTGGGCATGACAATCTCAACCGGCATTTCAATTCTCCATTACTTTCCTTTAAAATTTGCTCTGCGCTTCTCTATGAAGGCCGTTGTCCCTTCCTTCATGTCCTCGGTGCCGAAACAAGCTATGCAGTTTTTCTGCGAATACTGCACTGCCTGTTCCAGGGGGCACTCCATGCCGATCTCGACGGCATCCTTGCACATCTCCACTGCGAATGGGCCGTTCACGATGATCCGGCGTGCCATATCCACAGCGGCTTTGACAGCTTCACCCTTGGGGACCACCTTGTTCACGAGGCCGATCTTAAGAGCTTCCGCTGCATCAATGGGGTCGCCTGTCAGCAGTATTTCATACGCGCGGCCCTTGCCGATCACACGGGGAAGCCTCTGGGTGCCGCCTGTGCCCGGGATAATGCCCAGCTTCACTTCGGGCAACCCAAGTTTCGCACCTTCAGCCGCGATCCTTATCGAGCACGCCAGCGCCAGCTCGAGTCCTCCGCCGAGCGCCAGGCCGTTTATGGCGGCAATTACAGGTTGCCTGAGTTTCTCAACAGTTGCGTTGACCCGCAGGAATCCTTCGTTCCAGCGCAGAATATCGACAATCCCCATAACGTTGAGCTCGCGGATGTCCGCGCCCGCCTGGAAGCCTTTCCCGGCCCCTGTTATGATGAGGACTTTGATATCGTAGTCGTCATTCACAAAGCGGAGGGAATCGAGCATCTCGGCGATCAGTTCCTCGCTGATGGCATTGAATACTTCGGGGCGGTTCAGCGTCAGCGTGCCGATCCCTTCTTCGTCTTTTTCCAGGATAATAGTTTTATAGTCGTTGATTTTCATGCCGGCTCCTCTTATTCGTAAAAGGGGGTATATCGGAAGGAGATATCGCCCCCTGCTGGTTTTTCACAGATCGGGACATTTACCAGCTTGTCTGACCGCCATCAATGACCACCGTAGATCCCGTCATGAAATTCGAGGCCGGGGAAGCCAGGTAGATGGCAAGCCCTTTCATATCTTCCATTTGGCCGAGGCGGTTCATCGGGATGTTTTTCTTAATTATCTGCTTGCCGATATCGGTCGCAAAAAAGTGCGTGTTCATCGGGGTTTCAAAGTATCCCGGCAGAATTGCATTGACCTGGATATTGTAGCGGATCCACTCCAGGGCCATAACCTTTGTGAGTTGCACAACCGCAGCCTTGCTTGAGCAATAAGCCGCCATGTTCGGCATGCCAATCAACGCCGTGATCGAAGATACGTTGATGATCTTGCCTCCCTTCCCCCTCTCGATCATTTTTTTCGCGACGGCCTGGCTCAGAACGAATATCCCGCGCAGGTCGGTTGCTACCGTCGCGTCCCAGTCGGCCTCTGTCATTTCCTTATCGGGATTTTTTATATTGATTATCGGTTTCTCGCTGCCGCCGACGCCGGCGTTATTGACCAGGATGTCTATCCCGTCGAATTCCCTGCACACGCTGTCAGTTACGGATTTTATCTGGTCCGTTTTTGTGATATCAAGGGGAACTGCCAACGTATTCACGCTAGCCCGCTCGTGAATTTCCTTGCAGGCCTGTTCGAGGACTTCCATGCGCCTGGAGCACAAAACGATAGTTGCGCCCGCATCTGCGAGTCCGTCTGCAATGCCTCTGCCAATGCCGGTTGCGCCTCCGGTGATGAGGGCCACTTTGCCTTTCAGATCGAAATAGGTCAAATTCATACTTTTTCCTCCTACATTATTGCTCAGGGTAGACCAGAATTTTTATATGATCGCTGCCGTGCTCTATCAACTCCTTTATGCCCTTATCCACGAAGTTCTTTATCTTGATCCGGGCCGTAATAAGGGGGTGGATATTTACACGACCATCGGAAAGATAGTCAATCGCCGCGGCGAACTCGTCCTGGTAGCCGCTTGAGAAAGTGAGTTCCTTCTCGTGGCCCCACAGCCTGATGAACGGCACTGTGATGGGTCTCATGGCAAGACCCACTACGCAGATAACCGCCCGGCGGCCGGTCACCTTTACGGCGGTGTCGAAGGACGCCTGATTGCCCACACAATCGAAAGCCCAATTTGCGCGGAGATTGCCTGTAAATTCGCCGATCGCCTTGCCCGCGTCTTCCCGGGCAGGATCGAAGACGGCATTTGCTCCCGTCTTCAGTGCCAGTTCACGGCGGCCCTTGAGCGGTTCGATGACAAAGACCTTGCCGGCTCCGGCGGCGCGGCAGGCCTGCATGACGAGGAGCCCGATGGGCCCGGCGCCGATAACGGCCACATTTGCGCCGACCTTCATTTTGGCCCTGTTCACGGCATGGATTGCCACGGCCAGCGGTTCCACAAAGGCGCCCTCATCGTCGCTTATGGTTTCGGGCAATTTCAGGATACTGTATTCAGGAAAAACTCCGATCTCGGCAAACGCGCCATCCCAGGCAAAACCCGCCGTGCCCAGCTTGGTGCACATGATGTACTGCCCTGTCCTGCAATAATGACATTTTCCGCAATATATGAGAGGGTTCACGGTCACGCGGTCGCCCGGTTTCACACTTTGGACCCCCTCGCCGATCTCCAGGACTTCGGCCGAGAACTCATGACCCAGTATAATGGGGCCGTTTGCCTTTCCTGTAAGGGGATGGGGCTTTGTAGGGATTATGAAGGGCCCGCTTCTGAACTCATGGAGATCGGAGCCGCAGATGCCGCAGGTCTTGATTTTAACTTTCACCTGCCCCGGTCGCGTCTTCGGGTCTGGGACATCCTCAATCCGAATGTCTTCTTTATTGTACCAAACAGCGGCTTGCATTTTTGTTCTCCTTTCTAAGCCCTCTGCAATGTGGCTCGGACAGCCTTCTTGACGGCTTCGGAATCGGGCACGTAGGCTTTTTCAAGACTGTAATGAATCGGGACGAACGGGGCGCCGACGCGCATGATGGGTGCGTCAAGCTCATCAAGCAACTCTTCTGCAACACAGGCGGATATTTCGGCTCCGATTCCAAAGTGTTTCGCAGCTTCATGGGCAACCACGAGCCGGTGGGTCTTGGAGATTGAGTTGAATACCGCTTCCTTGTCCCAGGGCTGCACCGTCATGAGGTCCACGACTTCCACACTGACGCTTTCCTTTTCCAAATCGGCAGCTGCGCGGAGGGCCTCGTTGACCAGCCTCGAAACGGCAACTACTGTTACGTCAGAACCCTGTCTCTTGACGTCGGCCTTGCCCAGCGGTATCAGGTGGCCGGTCCCTTCAGGCACCTGGCCCTTCATTGCATGCAGTGTTTTATTCTCTATGAAAATGACTGGATTGTCGTCGCGGATTGCGGACTTGAGCAGCCCCTTTACATCACAGGGATTAGCAGCCATGACTACCTTAAGTCCGGGGACGTGGGCAAACCAGGCCTCAAGGCATTGGGAATGCTGAGGGCCTGCATTGAGACCTGCGCCCTCAGGCATTCTGATGACAATCGGAACGGCAAACTGGTTGCCGAACATATATCTCATTTTTGCAATCTGGTTGACAATGCTGTCCATGGCGCAGGTGACAAAGTCCATAAACATTATTTCAACGACCGGCCGCAACCCGCAACAAGCGGCGCCTGCCGCCATGGAAGTAATGGTTGCTTCGCTGATCGGGGTATCGACGATTCGGCGGGGACCGAATTTCTTGAACAGGTCCCGGCTTGCCCCGAATGAACCACCGGCAAGCCCCACGTCCTCCCCGATCAGGCAAACATTATCATCTCTCTCCATTTCCTCATCGAGAGCTTCCTTGATCGCAAAAATATATCGAATATCTTTCATTTGAACTCCTTATTGAGTGAGCGTCCACTCACTTTCAGGGGAAAAATTTTTATATATAGAGCCCTTCCGCCATTTCCTCCGGAACAGGGAACGGACACTGGCGAGCAAAATTCACGGCCTCATCAAGTTCGGCTTTGATACTGGCCTCAATTTTCACGATATCTCCTTGTTTGAGTATTTTCTGTTCCAGAAGCTGCGCCTCAAAGTCCCGGATGCAATCCTTCGACTTGGCTTCATCGATTTTTTCCTTCCCCCGGTATTTTTGTGCATCCCCAACGTAATGGCCGTGCCATCGGTCGCACTTCACCTCGATTAGCGTAGGCCCATCACCTCTTCGAGCCCTCTCAACCGCTTCTCCGCAAACATCATGAATTTCAATTACATCATTGCTTGCAATCACTCCCGGCATGCCGTACGAACCGGCTCGGTCCGCCAGGTTTTCGATCTTTGCATGGACCGGGCGCGGGGAGAATTCGGCCCATCCGTTGTTTTCACAAAGAAATATGACGGGGAGATTAAGAACCGCGGCTATGTTCAAGGATTCATGGAAAGTCCCCTGGTTGGCGGCTCCGTCGCCAAAGGTGGCGACCGCTACCTGGTCGGTCCCCCTGTATTTTGCGGCAAAGCCCGCCCCGGTGATAACAGGGATCCCGCCGCCCACGATGCCGTTGGCTCCCATCAGTCCCTTGGACAAATCGGCCAGGTGCATAGACCCGGAGCGTCCCATGCAGTACCCTGCCCTGCGTCCGAACAGCTCTGCCATGGCCCGATTCAAGTCAACTCCCTTGGCAATGGCGTACCCATGGCCTCTGTGGGTGGTGCCGATATAATCGTCATCACGCAGGTGAGCGCATATGGCCACTGGGGCTGCTTCCTGCCCGATGCTTACATGCAGAAATCCCAATATTTCTCCGGCGGAGAATACTTCCATTAATTTCTCTTCGGTCCGGCGTATTCGCAGCATCTGTTGATAAAACTGAATCAACTTTTCCTTTTCCGGCTTTCGCATTTAGTTTTCCTTTCTTTTTGAGGCTCAGCAGGCTTTTGGCAATGTGTACATTCAGAGGCTGCGCAATCCTCATCGATGATCTCTATGGCGTGTTCGACAAAATCGAGTATGCCTTCTACAACCTTT
Source organism: uncultured Syntrophaceae bacterium (assembly GCA_964556675.1). GTDB lineage: Bacteria > Desulfobacterota > Syntrophia > Syntrophales > UBA4778 > JBDKTK01. The sequence goes on along the minus strand of CAZKYN010000028.1, from coordinate 11,521 downwards.
TCAGTGGATTTATATCTCTTGCTGAGGCTCCAGTTACGCAGGACGAGAATTACGTTGAGATAAGACAAGATATCAGCTGCAAGCCGTAATCGCTCTTCGTTTATTCTTTTTCCTTCGAATCTCTGCCGAAGAAGTTCTTCAAATACCTCGATGTATTTGGTTTCCTGGGCGAGCACCGAGTGGACGCTCTCTCTGCTGTAATTGCCGGCTTCCCTGTAGAGAAACAAAATTACATCGCGGTACTTATAAATAAGTTCGAGATTGTGTTTTAGTGCCGCACTTACCCTGTCTCGAGGATTTTTTGTTTCATTTATAACGTTTCTGAGCCCATTACTCAGAATCGTTGTCATGAATTCATAAGTAATATAGAGAATGTCTTCCTTGCTCCGTATGTAGTTGTACAGAGTGCCCATTGTCAGGCCGGCAGCGGCGGCTATGTCGCGGGTGGTGGCATTATGAAAACCCTTTTCTGCGAATACCTTGATTGCACCATTAATTATCTGTTGGCGCCGCATGTCGATCAGCTGAGCATTTTTAATATTGCTCAAGACTTCTTTTGTACGTACCTTCATTTTTCCTCCGCGCTCAGATCTTTTAACAAGTAAAAAATCTTTCCTCGACCAATCATTGCGTGATATAAGCAGCCCGACAAATGATTGAGCGCTCGCTCACTGAGCTTGTAATTACATAATTGCTTTTGCTCTGTCAAGCACAATTTTAAGAAATATCTTTGAGGTGAAAATTATGAATGAAAATTTCAAAGGAATAACCGACCTGAGCAGGGAGGAGTTGATCGGATTACTCGAGGACGCTTCGCTCAACTGGCTGGCCCACGACGGGCTGTGGTTCCAGGCAGTTGAAAGCCGATACGGTACGGATGCAGGAAGACAATGCAGCGGAGATGCTATAGCCGCCTATTCCGAAATAGAGGCAAAGCGCATTCTGCGCCGCTTCGGAATTTCCGAGAATGGAGGGATTTCCGCTCTCATGCAAGCGCTGAGGTTTCGCATGTATCATCTCATCAATAAGCAAGATTTCGTCGAGGTGACCGAAAATCGTTGTATTTTCCGAATGTGTGAGTGCCGGGTGCAGTCAATCCGAAAAAAAAAGGGACTTCCGGATTATCCGTGCAAATCGGTCGGCATCGAAGAGTACAGCCATTTTGCAAAGGCCGTCGACCCGCTGATCGAAACGCGCTGTATAGCCTGTCCACCCGATGAGCATCCCGCGGAATTTTGGTGCGCCTGGGAATTTCAATTGCCGGCTAGGTGATTTATTCATTTCCGCACCTCCAGACAGCAGGCTTTTATCTCATGCCTGGTAAATTATGAATTAAATCGGAACTTGAAATGAAATTTTATGAAAAAATATGCGTGAGATATCCAGCGCTTACAGAAAATATTGAGCGAGCGCTCATTTTTTTCTTGACATTCTCTTTTTGGGAGTTATAAAGAACGTCCAATGTTCAAGTTTCTACAATTTCTTTATTTAAACCCGATCTTTTATTGTTTCGCTTTTTTTTGACCACAATTCTGATTGAGCGCTCAATCTTTTATGTGGAGGTGAATGTTTAGATTAACTGGCATGGTGGGTTGGCTCGCATTGAGCAGGGGAATGTAACTAAGCTGATCAAAAGTCCGTCTTATGCTGATGTGCATCAGCGACAACTGGAGGTTAATCATGAATGTTGCAAAAAAAGTATGGGGTTACAGATGGGTCATTCTGTTTATCATATGGCTGCTGTACCTGATCAATTATTTTGACAGGATCTCTGTCTTAACATTTTTACCATACATCCAGAAAGACCTGGGCCTTAACGCCGTTGAAATCGGTTGGCTCGGCTCCATCTTCTTCTTCGGGTATGCTTTCGCCCAGTTCTCATCCGGTTTCCTGGCCGATAAAATGGGCCCGAAAAAGACAATGAATATCGCGATTTGGGTATTCACCGCAGTTACTTTTGTAACCGGTTTCGTCCGGAATTTCTGGCAGTTCATCGTCCTGAGGTTCGGCCTTGCGCTGGGCGAAGGGCATCATTATGTGCCGGCCGTCAGAGAAATTGCCAACTGGTTCCCAAAAGCGGAGAAGGGTCGCGCCAACGGCTATTTTGCGACGACTTGGGCAGTTGCCCCGGCCATCGTGCCTCTCCTCGTAACGTGGCTTTCCGCCGACGTGTTCGGAGGCGCTTGGAGGCCGGTCTTTTTCGTTCTTGCGGCCCCCGGCCTCATAGGCATCTTCCTCCTGTGGAAGTTCGTGTCGGATTCCCCGAAGGAAATATACCAGAAAGGGCGGATGAGCGAAGAGGAGTATAAGTATATATCCACTTCCGATGTCGGATCGGAAGCAGAGGAGCACGGAAAATCATACAGCACTAAGATCTTTACCTCTGATCCTATGTACTATCTCTTTTCCATCAACTTTTTCGTCCTGCTTATGGTTTACTGGGGTATGACCACATGGATCAGCACGTTCCTGGTAAAGATGCACGGCCTCAACCTGAAGACAATGGGCTTTTACGCATCCATGCCTTACATCGTGGCCTTCTTCTCGATGTGGCTTGGCGGAACCGTCGCGGACAAGTTCTTCCAGGGCAAAATGAAAGTCGTCACGGCAATCGGAATGCTCGGCTCCATCCCGGCGCTTTATTTTATCGGACAGTGCCCGAAGGGCGACACCTCTTCGCTTCTATTATGGCTCGCGATCGGCGGATTTTTCGTTAACTTCCCCTGGGGCGTCATGCAGGCGTTCCCGTCAATCAGGTACCCCAAAGAGGTCGTCGGCCGCGCCATGGGCATCACCAACGGACTGGGACAGTTTGGCGCCTTTATTTCCCCGGTCATCGCCGGCTATCTTGTCATCACTTTGCCTGATAAATCCTACGATTTCGGCAACGTGTTTATCTTCTGGTCTGCCCTGGCCTTCATTGCTGCGATATGCTGCCTCTTCTTAAAGGAAACACCTGTCGACCATACAAAATTTGAAATTGTAGACGGGGCGGCAGCAACAGCCAAAAAATAATTCTTTTCAGCCCGGGGTATGCACATGTACCCCGGGTATTTTTTAGGCACACACTCTCTCTTTCAAAAACAACGGGACGCACCTGAAGACGTCCGATGACCTTTATCCGGACTGATACAAAAATTCGGAATGGTTTGCAGTAAAACATTGAAAAAAGTTGCGGTTAAATTTTGCGGCGGCTGCAATCCCGATTTTGACCGGGTGCATTATCTTGATCTTATCAGGTCAGGCGCAAATGATGCCATTTACTGGGTACAGGTCGAGGGTGAGAGCAGCTTCGATTTTGTCCTTTTTGTCAATGGTTGTCCTGTATGCTGCTGCGAAAAAGATATCGATTTGATCGATTCAGTTAAACACTGCAGGCGCATTTCCATCAGCGATGCCGGGACGACGCCCGAAAAACTAATAAGGATAATCCTGGAATGTGAGGTTTAAAAATGATTTACACAAAAGCCGATTATATAGAAAGCCTCAGGAAACAGAACCTTAATGTCTATTATAACGGGAAAAGAGTAGATGATATCACAACTCATCCCGCTTTCATCCCCCATATAAATTCAGCCGGGAAAACCTATGAACTGGCCCTTCTGCCTGAGAACGAGGACCTCCTCACCGCTAGGAGCCACATCACAGGGAATAAAATAAACAGATTTACCCATATACATCAGTCGCTTGATGATCTGATAAAAAAAGTCCAGATGCTCCGGCTTATATCGCACGAAACCGGCAGCTGCTATCAGCGCTGTGTGGGATTTGACGCCATTAACGCCCTATACATGACGACTTTCGAAATTGATGAGGTGTCCGGGACCAAGTACTTCAAACGCTTCGTCGATTATCTGAAAAGGCTCCAGTCCGAAAATTTCATGTTGGTTGGAGGAATGACAGACCCCAAGGGAGACCGGTCCAAACGACCCAGCCAGCAGTCCGACCCCGACCTGTTTACAAGGGTTGTCGAACAAAACGAAAAAGGCATAGTAATCCGGGGGGCAAAGGCGCATCAGACCGGCTCGGTCAACAGCCATGAAATCATGATCATGCCTACCCAGGCTATGTCAAAGGGCGACGAGGCGTATGCCGTAGCCGCTGCCATCCCCCTCGCCTCCCGGGGTATAACCATGATTTTCGGCAGGCAGTCCAACGAGGAAAGGAAGCTTGAGCAGGGCATCGACTGCGGAAACCCGGATTTCGGGGTAGTCGGCGGAGAAGCCCTTGTCGTCTTTGAAGACGTATTCGTGCCCTGGGAGCGGGTTTTCATGTGCGGGGAGATTGATTTCAGCGGCATACTCGTGGAACGTTTCGCCACTCTGCATCGCCAGAATTACGGCGGCTGCAAGGGAGGGGTTTCCGACATCATAATCGGCGCCAGCGCCCTTGCATCACAATACCAGGGGACGGATAAGGCATCTCACATAAGAGACAAACTGATCGAAATGATCCATCTGGCTGAGACAGTTTACGCAGGATCTATAGCCTGTTCCGCCTTGGGCTCAAAAACCAAAAGCGGCGCCTACTATCCGGATCCTCTCATTGCCAACTGCACGAAACATAATATCACAAGGCATATCTATGAAATTTCCCGCCTGGCCCATGATGTAGCCGGCGGGATAATGGCAACCCTTCCGTTTGAAAACGACCTGAGGAGCTGCGAGATCGGAAAGTATATCGGGAAATATCTCGCCGGTGTAGATGGAGTTTCCACAGAAAACAGAATCAAAATCCTCAGGCTGATTGAAAACATGACAGGAGGCACTTGCCTGGTCGAAAGCATGCACGGTGCAGGTCCTCCCCAGAGTCAAAGGGTAATGTACCAGAGGCTGGGCAAGCTCCCGCAGAAAATAAAATATGCCAAATCTCTGGCAAAAATTGATCAATGATAGAACTCAAAAGTATAGCCCATAAATCATCATTTCATTAAGGGCTGCCGAGAGCCTCGGCGCAAGCGGAATCTCGTATTTATATAATTAATCTCTCTATTGGATTTAAAGCAGGATCAGGGAATATTGTAAAAATGCGTCAGGTGATAAAAATAAAACTCAGATGTGTTCATGGTTATCAATAAGTTAAGAAGAAAAAGACATTCCAATATCAAGATCAAGATCCCGAATTTGTAAATATATTCGTGTAAATTTTTCATATTAGACGAAGAATTTACGCTATCAATTCTCCACACTAAACCTCTCACAACTGAAACAAAATACCAAATTGATCAAAATTATTCCAGGTTTTTGCCTTCTACTCCACGCAGGGTAGTGGGTCATTAATTCTCTCGTTATTATATGTAAATTACTGAAGAATATGTGTTCAGATGTAACTTCTGTTTCATATATCCTCTTTATCAGCCGAGAGGCTCCAGCGACTTCGGCGGGGATATCCCCGAATACCTGTGAACCTCATCGGCCCGACAGTTGAGGGCTTATCGCCCGGGACACGCTCCAACCCGCCATTTCGGACCTGCTGCTGGAGGCGGTCCAGGAGATGTACGGGAGGTCCCGGCTCTCCGCATCCTAACAGCCGGCGCGCAAGGATGCGCATCTACCGGTGGCACGGCGCGCTGCTTGCCCTTGAGCGAGACCTGATTTCGCAATCTCCCGGCCGCAAGGAGATGCTCGGAAATTGGATCGCATCGAAGAGCCGGTCAACCAGATTAATATTCCCGCCCCTTTGCGGACCAGTTTTATGTCCTGCGCCCAGCACATAACTTTCGTCCGGGCGCGCCTGCAGAAAACCTCGGAAACTGCATGACCCGCCTGGACCTTATGAAAGCTTCCACTGAAAATAGGTGTCTCGACCTGTTAATTATGCGTAATCAAGCCCAATTGGTGCGGGCGGACACGGAATTATAATGCCGATCAGTGCAGGATGCAGACAGGCGGGTAAATCCATGAATACAAGGGTCCTGATTGCCGATGACCATAAAATAATCCGTGACGGGCTGCGTGGTCTTATCTCCAGGCAACCGGACATGGAGGTCGCGGGCGAAGCCCGGACCGGCAGCGAAGCGGTCAAACTGGCCCTGGAGCTGAAGCCGGACGTGATCGTGATGGATGTCACCATGCCCGAGATCAACGGCATGGAAGCGACCCGGAGAATCACGACAGAGGTGAAAGATATAAAAGTAATCGGTTTGTCCATGCACTCCGACCGGATGTTCGTGACAGGCATGCTGAATTCGGGAGCATACGGCTACCTGCTGAAGGACTGCGCTTTCGAGGAGCTTGCGGAGGCTGTCAGGCAGGTCAGGAACAACAAAGTGTATTTGAGCCCCGGGATATCGGACGTCCTGGTCAGGAATTATGTCCATCGGCTTGCCTTCCCGAATGAGCGGGCCCTGCCAAGGCTTTCCAGCCGGGAGGTCCGGGTGCTGCAGTTAGTGGCAGAGGGGAAAAGGACAAAACAGATCGCTGAAGATCTCCATATCTCGGCCAAAACCGTTGAAGCGCACAAGCGCAACATCAAAATGAAACTGGAAATGCACAACCTCTCCGAGCTTGTCAGGTTCGCGATCCGGGAGGGGCTGGTTCCGAAGGGCAGATAATCCGCCCGCCTTACCGGGAACCTGAGCGTCACCATCTCATGGTCGGAATTTCCTGCAATCCACCGTGACTTATCTATCCTGATGTAATACTTAATAAATCTTCCATCTTCGCGACTTCCTCACTCTCACCCCCTGACCGTTTTCTTTACACAATTCGTAGACACCGGCAATCCTTTTTCCCAAATTATGTCAGTTATAACGTTGCGGGTAGTAGCACTATTTATGCGTTTGATATTCGCATTTGGCTTTTCTCCTCCGAAATCCGTGCAGGCGAGGAGACGAATATGAATATGAAATCAGCTCTGCGCACAGGTTTACCGCCTGCAGCCTTGATTTTATTGATTGGGACGGGACCGGCCGATGCCTCTAGCGCGAACACTTACCAACTTGGAGTCTTTACCGGGTGCCAGATAGCAGACTGGCACAATGAATATTCTCAGAGCGGCGGTGTCAGCATAGGGACCCTGGCGTGGGAATTTTCATCCACCGCTCCATTTTCCACAGACACCGGCATGTATCAATATTATACGAGCGGCACTTATGTTCGAGCTGCGGCGCGGGCGGGTTATGGCAGCATTGGCGCGTATGCCTACAAAAGCAACCCATCACCTTTACGGCCGCTTCCGAACATGATTACCTGGGCATCCCGACTGTGCCCGAACCGGCTTCCATGCTCCTTTTGGGGCTTGGCCTGGCAGGCCTGGCGGGATTCAGTAGGAAAATGCAGTAAGAGAAATTGTGTTGAGTTCTTTCACGAAAAAGGCAGGGCTTTACGGTCCTGCCTTTTCATTTTTCGGGTCTGCGGAATCTTACCGTGGGGCCTTTTCCAGGACCATCCGGACGGCCTTCTCCAGCGCCGCATTGAATTCTTCCGGGCGGTCCATCATCAGGAAATGGTCCGCTTTCTCCAGCACGATTGCATCATAAGAAAACATGTGCCGCCGGTTTGCTTCATAACTTATCGGCCACATGTCGCCGTTGACTGAAACGACCGGCATACGGATTTTTTCAAAAACCCGGGCGGCATCGCCTGTGATGTACTGGGCCATCATTTCCTTCATCGCGCTCAGGGCCACGGCCGGCGGCGCGGCCGCCATGTCCGCGAGGATCCACTCCCGGAGATGCGGCGGCGTCTGGGGATAGATCATGCGGGCCACGAACTCGCGGCTCCCGGCCCGGAAGTCCTTTTCCAGGGGCGCCGTCATCTTATCGAGCTCGTCGCGGGTCAGCGGATATTCCACGTTATCCAGGGTATCAACGCCGATCAGGCCGATGACCCGCCCCGGCATGAGCCGCGCAGCTTCGGCAATGACCGCTCCCCCCATGGAATGGCCGACCAGGATGACCCTGGAGCAGCCTTCCGCTTCCGTGACCGCCTTGACATCTTCTCCGAAGGCCGCCATCGTGTACTTCGTTCGCGCCATGCCCGAATGGCCGTGCCCGGCAAGATCGAGGACGATGACGCGGTTCTTTTTCGCGAAATGCGGGACCTGGGCGCGCCAGTAGCGGGCATCACAGCTCCAGCCGTGCACGAATACCAGGGCCGGCTCGCCGGCGCCGCATGCCTCATAAGAAATCGGGACCCCGTCCCGTGAGACGGCGACCCGGGGCCAGCCTGCCTGGGCCTGGAGGTCCCCGCTGCTCAAAAAAACAACCGATATCAACGCAGCGAAACATATGGATATTTTCAAGCCGCCTCTGTGTCGCACACGGTTTTTCGATATCAGCCCGGCGGTAATCTTCATGAATCCGATTCTCTCCTGAGAGCCTTTATTGTCCCCCACTTTTACCCTCATCTGATGCATGCATTTTAAGTTTGCAGGTGAAATAGGTTTGCTTGACCTTGAGCGCTTTTTCCGCGGCCCACCTTTCCAGTCCCATCTTTTTTATCAGGCACAGATTGAACAGCTTGGTATTGTGCTGCCGCGCGGAAGCCTGGTCCGCATAGGGATGGAGATGATCGCAGGGGAAATCGTGACACTCGCAGCAAAATGAGATCCCTTTTCCGGCCGTGCATCGAAAAACTTCGCAGGTCTCGACGTCCCCCAGAAAAGAAATCCTTCCCCGGGAATCCCGGCAGCCCCTGCACCTTGCCTCCTCAAAGGGCAGGTGGTGTCTTTCGGCTATTTGCGCCCTGAGGTTCAAATCGCCATTGGCGAGGTAGGCGGGACAGTTGAAACAGTCCAATCCGCAGGGCGATGTCATTTGCCTGTAATCCATGGACATTACTTATCCTTTACCGCCTGATTTTCCGGTTTGAGGGGTTCAAGCTGGATTTCGATCTCGGTCTGGTCGAGGTCCCAGGCGCCCGGCGTCAGCAGTCCGAAGATGGGGATGAGAATGAAGATGCTCCCGGCGATGTCGTACTCGCCCGTGCTGTTCAGGTGATAATCGATTGTCTGGCTGTAAGGCGAATATCCTTCACTGTAACCTTCGACCAGCAGTTTTTTGTCCCGCCTCACATATACTTTAGCCGGGCAATCGAACCTTTCCCCGTTGAGCATCACCCTGGTTTCCTTCGGAGTGCAATTAACCGTAACCAACTGGGTGCTGGGGTTGAATGCGGAACAAGCCTGGACGAGGAAAAGTCCGAGCATAATCAAACTGACGATTTTCATGGGACTCCTGTTTCCTTCATTGAATGTGTCCCTTTGCTATCACAACCAGGCCATGTCGTAAATGCCTTTGTTGAACAGCCCTGCTGCCGATCGTCTATATGAAACTTGTGAAGGAAACGGTGATATGCAGGCGTAAACAAAACGGCGATAAAAGTCAGGAAAGATATCCCGCTGAGCATGCCCATTCTCTTTTGCGGGTTCAATAAGGGCCGGCTCGGGGACTTCCGGATCGGATATGGGCACTTCCGACTCCGGCTCCGGTTCCGGCGGAATGGGGACCGGTGCGGGCTCCAGCAGCACGGGCATGGGTCCGGGAGCAGGTCCCGGCAGCAGCGACACATCTGTTAAATGGTCCATCGAAGAGGAAGAAGGCCAGGATTCCCGGCCTTTTTTATCGCCATTTATGTTGCGAAAGATTTTCACTTTCAACCTAATACCCGGACGGCGTGCAATCCCGGTCAGCTCAGATCCGAGCGGAAGAGCATCCGGACAATGCTCAAAGCCGGGAACAAATCAGCCTTGCTCGATATGCATCCTGGCCGTTCCGATAGCGAGGGCCTTATCCCTGGTGAAAAGCCGCCACTGGGGTTTCCCGGTATGCGGACCGTTTTCCCTGTCTCGCCCCCGGCTGCAGTACCAGTGCCCGAACCGTTCGACTGTTGAAAAAGGATGTTCGCCGGCGCAGAGAATGCTGCAAAGCCTTATCTCCTGAAAAAATATGGTTTCGTCAGGCGACCAGTCGTTTTCCAGGTAATCAGGCAAGGCAATATGAGACACGTCAGCACCTTCAGCCTCCTCCCGGTCCAGCCACTCAGACACATTCATCGCAACCTCCTCACGATCAGACAGGAAAAGATCTATACCATCAATCGTGAATTAATTGTTGATTTTCAGATAATGACAACATATTGCACCCATATTTGAGGTTACACGAGAATCGGACCTTTTCTTATCATCCTGCAACTGAAAAACAGGTTCGAAAAAAATTTCCCAGGAAAAGCCTTGCTCTTACATCTTACGCGGCAAGACCGGGAAGGGAGCTTCTGATTAGCTTTACGGCCCCGGTTGGGGCGAGCGGGTGGGCCCGTTTACGACCGGGACATATCCCCGCCATTGCAACTCATCTATCTGCATCCAGCGCCTGGACGCCTGGGGATCCCAGGAGTGGTAAACCATCCAGGTTTCCCCGCATGGTCCAACCGTGATGTCCTGCCCGCCCGGGCCCAGCGCCGCGCCGGAATTGCCGTCCGTTGCCAGGATAGGTTTTCCTCCCTTTGTATAAGGGCCGAAGATGTTGTCGGCAACAGCGTAACCCACCGCGTACCGTCCCGTATCGTATGCATTTGCCGAATAGAAGAGGTAATATTTTCCGCTGCGTTTCCAGAGCGTCGGTCCCTCGATAACGCTACCTTCCCATACCTGGTCATTGCGGATCAGCCGGACAGGCTGCCCCTCCAAACTCATACCGTCAGCCGAAAGTTTCTGAATATAAATGTATGTCGGGATCCCGCAACAGTTGCCGTCATTTTTCCAAAGGAGAAACCGGGAACCGTCGTCGTCTACAAAAGAGGCTGGGTCTATATCGCCGCCCTCTTCGGGACGGCAGACAAGCGGCCTGTTGTATGCGGCGCCCTCCGCCCGGAAGGGGCCTTCCGGGCGGCTGCTCGTCGCGATCCCGATGCATTGCCTGTTGCAGGCCGCATCGCGCGCGGTGAAATACATAATATACGTTTTGCCGTCCGCCGCTGCGGTCACGTCCGGCGCCCAGGTCAAAAACGAATCGGGAACGGCCCACCCCGGCAGCGACGGCAGCGCTTCGCCGAGATATTCCCAGTTTACAAGGTCCTTCGACCGCGCCTGCTGGATATCCGTCCGGCCTGTTCCCGTGGCGTAGGCGTAATAAGTATCGCCGACTTTGATCACATCCGGGTCGGGGAAGTCGCTGCTGATCACAGGGTTTTGAAATTCTCCCGGCCCGAGGACGGCTGCCGGTTCGGATGAAGCTGCTGCGGACGGAGGAGAGGGCGACGACGTTCCGCCGCAGGCGACCAGGGCTGCGACGCTCAATGCCGGCACAACAAGGGCGGCGATTTTTTTAATGCCGGTCACGCGGCCTTCGCACATGACCACCACGCGATGGCTCATGCGCAGGATTTCAGGCAGTTCAGATGAAATCATAATGATGGCCTTGCCCTGGTGAGCCAGGTCGTTGAGTAGTTTGTAAATTTCGCTCTTGGCTCCCACGTCTATACCGCGTGTGGGTTCGTCAAAGATCAGGACATCTGTGTCGGCAGTTAACCACTTCCCAACCACTACTTTTTGTTGATTCCCACCGCTCAAATTAAATATT
>CAZKYN010000027.1:0-20791 GCA_964556675.1 uncultured Syntrophaceae bacterium | reverse complement strand
ATCGGCCTAAACATTTTGATTAACATACCATTCATCATCAAATGGGGCGCGATAGGCGCAGCCTGGGGAACGACTGTAGCTGGGCTGATTTCGGGATGCATAACTTTTGCCGTGTCCCAGTATTACCACCCGATTAAATGGGAATATAAAAAAATAAGTGCAATTTACCTGGTATTTTTTGCCGGGGCTCTGGCGGTAATAATAATGAGGAGCATGTCAGTTGAATACACGATCAGGCTTGCTGTCAAAGTGTTTTTTATAATTTCATATCTTTACCTGGGCATAAAAATGAAATTCCTCTCGGCGGAGAGTTATAATCTCATCAAAGGCATTATCGGCCTGAACGGGTCCGTGCCGATCAGGAGATTAAATTGATAACCCTTTTATTGAACGGAAAGAAAAACTTGCGCGATTTCATGGAGAGCGGCGCCCGCAAACCGGATTTCCTGGCAATTGGCGGTAATAGTCCGGAATCCGTGACGGAGCTTGAATCAAGGGGCTGCAAAGAAGCCCTGATTTCTGTCCGCGACCGGGAGTTCCAGGAAAAATTCCTCCGCGAGTATGTGGACATCGTCGCGGCAATCGGGACAGGTCAGGATTCGAGGCTCTGGTGGGCAACCGACATTGCATCCAAGAACCGGTTTGCGTCAAGGATTCCCGACTTGTTGGACCAGTTCCTGATCATCGTCGAAGCGGCCCGAAAAAGCGGCGACCTGATCGTTTTGGACCCACCCTGGCAAATTGTCGATTCCCTGGTCGACCATTTCAGAAAAAAAGGGATTCCGTATTCAATCCATGGTTACGGTCACGCAAGACTGATCGATATGTTCTCCGGCAGGGCAAGAAGGATTGCCTCGATTTTCAAAACGGCAGCAGTCTTTTTAAAAAAGGTCAATGCCGCGAAACGCGCCTGCAGGGCCGACCTGCCGGAAGGTAAAGGGCCCCTTTACGTGGTCAAATCTTTCATTTACGACCATTCCTTTTCAGAGGACGGCAGCAGCTATCGTGACGCTTTCTTTGGCACACTCCCAGAGTTCTTGAAAAAAAGATCAAAACTGCTGATCTTTGCCGATATCCTGGGCGATTTCCAAAAAGGCCTGAACAACATATCCCGGTGCAACTCATTTTCAATAATCCCAATGGAAAGGATGCTCTCGATAAAAGATGTCATTGCCACTTCCTGCGAGGCTCTTTTCTGCAGGTTCAGAATTCGCGGGAAATATTATCTTATGGGAGAATACGAGGTCAGCTCTATTTTTCGTAACGAGATCGCCAGGACCCTCAACGGGCTTGCGTTCTACCAGATGTTCCATTTCCGGGCCTTGAAAAACCTGGTAAGGGACGCCGATATAGGCACATTCCTCCTCACTTATGAGAATAACCCCTGGGAAAAAATGTGCATTCTGGCCCTCAGGGCATATTCCCAAGGCACAAAAATAATTGGTTACCAGCACACGGTTGTACCGCAATCCTCGGCAAACATGTTTATCAGCGCTAAGGAAAACAGTAATGCCCCCAGGCCCGACCTGATCATGACCGTCGGGGAGGCTCCCAAGAAAATCATGGAACGCTATGGTGCCTTTGAAAAAGGCCTGATAAGGCCAACCTGTGGATTGCGTTTTGAGTACCTTTTCAAATTACCGATCAAGGAAAGAATGCGGAACGGTAATATCGCAGTTGTACTCGAAGGCATTCCTGACGTTTTCCAGATGGTCGACTACGTTCTCGGTCAGCTGGGAAATACAAAATATCAGATCAGGATCAGAACCCATCCCGTACTCCCGTGGGACAGCATCGCGCCAAGCTTGACACAGCCCTGGCAAACCCTGAGCAACCTTGGTTTTTCATCAAACAAATCCATAAAAGATGATATCGAATGGGCAGATGTAGTGATTTACTGGGGCACGACTGTAGCGCTTGAGGCGCTGAGCATGGGCACACCTGTCATCCATTTTGACACAGGATCAATCCTCAGTTTCGATCCGCTGTTTGAGTGCACAAACCTTAAATGGACAGTTTCAAAGGACGATTCCCTGATGGACCTTCTCGGAGAGATACATGCAATGGATGGAAAGGCCTTTCTCGCCGAGCAGAAAAATGCGAAAGACTACCTGAACAGGTATTTTCATCCAATTACAGATGAGGCCATGGACGAATTCCTTTTTGATCAACAGAAGGCAGTTTAAACAAATGACAAAGACTTTCAAAGCGGCAATCGTGGGTTACGGATACATGGGGGAAATCCGCAGGAAGGTTATTGAAAACAATCCCAAGCTTGACCTGGCGGGTATTTTTGAAGCGGATGAATCCAAAAGAAAAACTATCAAGGGCTGTCATATTTTCAATAATGCCAAGGAATTATGGAGTTCAGACTGCGATATCCTGTTTGTATGCACTCCCAATTTATTTTCGCCGCAATTCTGCATAGAGGGCATCGACAGGGGAAAGCACGTCTTTTGCGAGAAGCCCCCGGGCCGTAATCTCAATGACATAAAAAGGATCATAACCGCTGAGAAGAAAAGAAAAGACGTCAAACTGATGTTTGGTTTCAACCACCGCTTTCATCCCGGGATAATCAGGGCAAAAGCGGTAATCGACAGCGGAAGACTCGGGAATATAGTAAATATCCGAGGCCTTTACGGCAAGTCGGGGGGGATAAATTTTCGCAACTCCTGGCGCAATAACCCCGAAATTTCCGGAGGGGGAATTCTTCTTGACCAGGGCATCCATATGCTCGACCTGTTCCGGTATTTCTGCGGGAATTTCGATAACGTGAAATGTTTCATCAACAATTCGTTCTGGAAGTTGGAGACGGAAGACAACGCGTACGTCATTCTCCAAAATAGAAAAGGGCAGAATGCTTTCTTCCATTCCTCAGCGACTATGTGGAAGCACACGTTCAGAATAGATATAACCCTCGAGAATGGTTACATGATCGTGGAAGGGCTGCTGTCCAAGACTGGAAGTTACGGACGGGAAAAAATAGTAATCGGCAGGAGGCAGTTTGAAGACGAAGCTGACGCCATTGGCAATCCTGTCGAAGAGGCTACTTATTTCGACCGCGACCAGTCCTGGGAGCTTGAAGTGGATGACTTCATAAAATACATCGAGCAGGACAGGCCTGTTTCCAACAGTTCCTCTTATGACGCCCTGAAGGTAATGGAGATTATATATAAGGCTTATGCAGACGGGTTGAATATGTTCCAAACTGTCCAAAAGAGAGATGCAAAGTGAAAAGAATAGTCCTTTTTGATGAATTCAACGAAATCGACCTGAAGCCTTCCGTATTGCTAAAAGAATATATACGGCTGACAGCGCTCGATATTAAAGAGCTTTTTCTGAACGGCCCCCCTATGAAGGAGTGCAGTTGCCCCGGATGCGGGGAATCAGATATCAGATCTTCCTTCCCCAAGTACGGGATGACGTACAATGAGTGCTCTGATTGCGGGACTCTTTATGTGTCTCCACGGCCGGAGGACAAGGTTGTAGAACACTATTATCATAATTCAAATGCCAGAAAATTCTGGAGGGAAAAGCTCTCCAATATGACTTCCAGAAAGCGCCAGGACAAGATTATCAAACCGAGGTTTGACTGGATTATCGACTCGGCAATGGAATATCTGTCGGACGAAATAGTCATTGCCGACATAAATACGGACCAGCACGGTTATATTTCCGCCCTGCTCGAAAATGACTCTTTCACAAGAAGAATCCTGTATTATCCCTTTCTGAGCATCAAATATGAAAAATTCAACAATGGGATCGAGCTAATAAACTCCAATGCAAAGGAAAAAAAGCTTAAAGACAGTATTGACGTAATAACAATGTTTGAGGTATTAGACCACACTTCCGATCCTGATTCCCTTATACGGAAGGTGACCGGACTTCTGAAAAAAGGCGGCCTGGGTTTCCTGACCGCGATTCTGGCTTCCGGTTTTGATCTGCAGATGCTCTGGGAGAAAGCTGAAAATGTATTTCCGCCGGACAGGTTGAATGTATTTTCCGTTGAGGGGCTGAAATCGCTGTTTGCGCGCCATAATCTGGAATGCCTGGAGTTCAGCACGCCCGGGATACTGGATGTGGAGATCGTCGCGAATGCCATGAAAAGATACCCTGATTTCAGCATACCAAAATTTTTCGAATACATACTGAAAAGTAGAGATGAAGAATGCCAAACCAGTTTGCAGGAATTCTTGCAGAATAATCTCCTGAGCTCCTATGGCAGAATACTGGTGAGAAAAAATTAAAGGTGTCCAATGTCTTATGTTGACGATTATTTTAACGAAGTAACGCAAATAGTATCAAAGATAGATAAAGCCCGCGTAGAGGGTATGATAAGTCTTCTGCTTTCTATCCGTGCCGAGTCAGGCCGCCTTTTCTTCCTGGGTGTCGGAGGGAGCGCGGGAAATGCGTCCCACGCCGTAAATGATTTTCGCAAGCTTGCGGGTTTTGAATCCTATACGCCTGCCGATAATGTCTCGGAACTGATGGCTCGCACCAATGACGAGGGCTGGGATACCGTCTTCTCTGAATGGTTGAAGGGAAGCCGTCTGAAAAAAGAAGATGGTGTAATTGTATTGTCGGTCGGCGGAGGCAACCTTGAAAAGAATATCAGCGCCAATATCGTGCATGCGCTCGATTACGCAAAATCAGTCGGGGCACGAATCCTGGGAATCGTCGGGCGGGATGGAGGATATACCGCGCGCCTGGCTGACTGCTGCGTTATAGTACCCACTGTAAATGCCCAGACGATAACACCGCACACTGAGTCATTCCAAGGTATAATATGGCATCTGCTTACATCCGACCCGAGGATCATGATCGTCAAAAACAAATGGGAATCTACTAAATAAGGGAGGGCTCAATTGGCCATTTATCTTGATACTGGAAAAATTTCCGAGGTCGAAAAGTTCATGAAAATGGGGATCATCAGAGGCGTTACTACAAACCCCACTATCCTGCATAAGGACGGCGTGACCGGAGGTATAGAAGGAATTAGAGCCAGAACCAAGGAGGTGGCTCGGCTGATCCACCCTTATCCATTATCTGTGGAAGTCGTCTCCAGGAGTCTGCCGGACATGATCGCTCAGGCGTTGGAATTCACCAGTTGGGCCGACAACATCAATATCAAAATAACAATCCACGGGCCGGAAGGGGAAACAGACTACCTCAATGTCGTAAACGAACTTGCAAACAAGCATAAACTTGACGTTAACGTGACCGCAATGATGAGCGCCCAGCAGTGTCTCCTGGCGGCATTGGCGGGTGCGAAATATGTTTCAATGTTCGGGGGTAGAATCAACAACATGGGTTACAATGCCTCGGAAGAGATCCGGAAACTTAGGCGGGTCCTCGACCTTCAGGGATTGAAGGCGAAAATAATAATAGGATCGACCAGGGAAATTCTCAATGTTATTGAATGGCTCGAAGCGGGCGCGCATATAGTCACGGTTGTTCCGGCAATTCTCGAAGGAATGATTATCCACCCCTATTCCAAGGAAACCATCCAGATGTTCCTGAGAGATGCAGAGAAATCCAGATAGGGATAATATGCAATACGATGAACTCCTGAAGAGGCGGCGGGAACTGAAAAACGCCCTCAGAAACAGAGCCCGCGTTTTTTCAGCCTGGACCTCATTATCGCATCCTTCCATAACGGAGATTTTCACCCGGACGGGTGTGGATTTTGTGGGCATTGACATCGAGCACAGCACCATCAGCCAGGAGCAATCGCGGCAAATAATCTCTATTTGCCAGGGCGGAGGCTCATTGTGCCTTCCCCGGGTCGCCTCCCACAATATGGAAATGATAAAACGGCTGCTCGATTCGGGAGCGGACGGAATAATCGTCCCCATGGTTTCTTCTCCCGAGGAGGTCGAAAAGCTGATATCGTGGTGCAAGTACCCGCCTGCCGGAAAGCGCTCTTTCGGCATAGCCCGGGGACAGGGTTACGGCTTCGATTTTTCCCGCTATATCGCGACATGGAATGAATCGTCCTCCCTCATAGTTCAGATCGAGTCCGTGCAGGGTGTGGAAAATATCGAAAAAATACTGTCCTATGATGAAATCGACGGGGCCATGATCGGCCCGTACGATCTTTCGGGGTCTCTGGGGATACCCGGCCAATTGGATCATCCTGATGTCAGGAGCGCATGCGAACACGTAATAAGGATCTGCCGGGAAAAATCGCGGGCCTGCGGCACCCAGATCATCGAACCGAATGCGAAAAATATGGCCGATGCATTCTCCTCGGGGTTTACCTTCCTCGTCCTCGCGTCTGATATTTTCATTCTCTGGAAATGGGCTGAAGGGATTAGGTTGCTGATCAACCCCGTCGCATGAAATTCAAGGCGATCATTCTGGATTTCGACGGTACGATAGTGGAATCCGTCGGGATAAAAGACAGGGCTTTTGCCCGGCTCTTTATGTCTTATCCCGAATCCCTTGATGAAATCCTGAAATACCATCTTTCGAACAATGCCATTATCCGCTACGACAAATTCAGGCATATTTACAATAATATACTTAAAAAGGAATACAACGAGGATATCGGGAAATCCTTGGGGGCCGAATTTTCCGATTTGATTTTTCAAAGTATTCTGGAGTGTCCTTTCGTAGGCGGAGCGGAAGATTTTTTAAAGCACTTTTCCAATACTTCGTCACTTTATCTTGCCTCTATTTCCCCTGAGGATGAACTATCCAGAATACTGAGTGCGAGAAGATTGACCCGATATTTCTCCCGGGTTTACGCTTACCCCTGGATCAAAACCGACGTGATTAAAAATATAATCGCCGGTGAAGGGCTGAAGACAGATGAGGTCCTGCTGATAGGCGATTCGTTTGAAGATTTTGCCGCTGCGGATACAACGGGAATCTCGTTTATTGGCCGCGACAGCGGGAAGAAATTCCCGACTGCTGCCTTCCCACTGTTCAAGGACTTGTTCGCGGCAAAAGAATTCATATTAAGGAACTATTGACCATGTCGAATTATGTTTCAGAACTGTTTTCACTGAAGGACAAAACAGCCGTTGTGATCGGCGCGGGAGGCCACCTGTGCAGTGTGATGGCCGGCGCCTTGTTCAATGCAGGCTGTTCCGTTGCGCTTCTCGACAGGGATGAGGAAAGTGTCCGAAATGCTGCAGGAAAAATAAGCAGCAACAAAAGAAGATTAATGAGCATCTGCGTTGAAGTGACAAACAAGCGCGATCATGAACAGGTGCTGGACAGAATCCTTAAAGCATTCGGGAAAATAGATATTTTGATAAACGGCGCCGGAATAAATGCACCGACACCCTTTCTGGACATAAGCCTCGACGAATGGCATTCCATAATTGACGTGCACCTGACCGGCACTTTCCTGGCCTGCCAGGTCTACGGCAGGCACATGGTGGAGAAAAAGGGCGGCTCTATAATCAATATGTCTTCAGCATCCTCCGGTCCGCCCCTGTCAAAGGCATTCACATATTCAGCTGCGAAATCAGGGATTAAAAACCTGACACAAAACCTGGCCCGCGAATGGGCCCCGTTCAACGTGCGCGTAAATGCCCTGCGTCCGGGGTTCTTTCCGACTGAATGGAGTATGAGAAACTTCATAACTCCGGACAGGCAGAAGGCCATCTGGGGACATACCCCTATGGGCAGGTATGGCAAGCCTGAAGAGCTGGCCGGGGCAGTCATATGGCTCGCTTCCGATGCCGCAAGCTTCGTAACAGGGGCCGAGATAGCCGTCGACGGCGGATTCACCTGCATGACAATTTAGATATGAAGAGAACAGTCATCATAACCGGCGGGAACAGGGGCATTGGAGAGGCAATAACCAGGGCCTTTTGGGATAATGGCGATCACGTCCTTGTCGGGTCCAGGTCAGAACCGGTTTTTTTGAGCAATCTCCATGAACGTATAAAGCACCTGCTGATAGATGTTCGAAATGAATCGGATCACGAGAAGCTGGCGCAAACTGCCACGGACTGGACAGGAAAATTGGATGTATACGTAAACTGTGCCGGTTTTTCGGACTGGCGCCCCATGGAAGAGGTGGACGAGGACTTCTGGGATACGATGATGGACACCAACCTGAAAGGCACATTTTGGGGCTGCAAGACCGCCTCCCGGCACATGCCCGAAGGAGGCTGCATCATTAACATTTCGAGCCTTGCAGGCAAACGCGGCAGCGCCAACAATTCCGTGTACTGCGCTTCAAAATTCGGAGTTAATGGCATCACCCAGGCCCTTGCAAAGGAACTGGGACCACGAGGAATCCGCGTCAATGCCGTTTGCCCGGTTTACGTGCAGACAGAAGGACTTCTGACAGCCCTTAAAAACCCAAGATCCCCCAGCGGCGGCAATGTTGAGACTTACCTCAAGGAGTTCGCCCAAAGGGACTCCTCGCTAAAGAGACTGCCGTCCGCCGACGAAGTTGCCCGGCTCTGCTTATTCATAGCTTCCCCTTCGGCATCCGCCATAACCGGGCAGTGTATTAATATAGATTGCGGCGTTTTGCCGCAGTAGAAAGAGCAAAAATGAAACAAAGCATTACAGCAGTAATTCCCGCCAGGATGGAATCCTCCCGCTTTCCAGGCAAGCCGCTTATCAAGATTGCAGGCCTGCCAATGATTGAGCACGTGCGCAGGAGGACCTGCCTCGCAAAAAATATTGATCATGTATTGGTGGCAACATGCAATCAGGAGATAATCGATGCCGTTGAATCTTGCGGCGGAAAAGCGGTAATGACGGCAAACACACATGAGCGCTGTACCGACAGAGTCGAAGAGGCTTCAAAGTCAATTTCATCGGATATCATTGTAATCGTTCAGGGTGATGAGCCTTTACTGGACCCGGACATCCTGGATAATCTTATCAGTCCGCTGATTAGGAATCCCGATATTCAATGCACTAATCTCATATCCGTCATCAAGGATGAAAAAGACCTTTCAGATCCCGATATAGTCAAGGCCGTATTGAACGCCAAAAACCAGATCATCTACTTTTCCCGGGCGCCGATCCCTTTTTTAAGGACCAGGAATCAAAATACCCCGATGTACAGACAAACCGGTCTGTATGCGATGCGTAAACCCGTCCTGGAAAATTTTTCAAAACTGCCGCCCACACCTCTGGAAATATCGGAATCCATCGATTTATTAAGAATGCTGGAGCACGGGATCCCAATAACGGCTGTGATCAGTTCCGCCGAGACATTCGGGGTGGACAGGCCCGATGATGTGGAAGCAATAGAGAACATACTTGCCGGCGATCCCTATCAGAAAGCCTTGTTCGGAAAAATAAGGCGAACAGATGAAAAATAAGATCCTTGTGGCTCTTTCGACTTTCAGCGAATATGACAGGGGCCCCCTGGAACTCCTGGAAAAAAGCGGCTGCCCTTTTTTTATTAATCCTCTGAAAAAGAGGTTATCAAAAGAGGAAGTCGTGGAAATGGGCCGGGACTGCGAGGGAGTGGTCGCAGGAGTGGAAGTATACGACCGGGATGTCCTTGACAGAATGCCTGAGTTGCGGTGCATCAGCAGATGCGGAGTCGGGTTGGATAATATATCCCTGGAAACTGCTCAGTCCCGCGAAATAAAGGTATTAAATACGCCTTCAGTCGTGGTCCGGCCGGTTGCTGAACTTACCGTGGCCATGATTTTGGGGCTGTGCAGGAAATTGGCCCTGCATACTTCGTGGCTTAGAGACGGCAGATGGGAAAAAGAAGCAGGCTCCATGATTTCCGGGAAAAAACTGGGAGTTATCGGCCTGGGCCAAATAGGGAAGAAAGTATGCGAAATCATGGCCGGATTGGGCTGCAGGATATTCGGGGCGGACCCCTGTCCGGATATGGAATGGGCCTATAAAGCCGGGTTTGCTGTTGTCCCACTCGACGAATTATTGAAAGTCTCAGATATAATAACCATTCATGTCTCGGATTCGCCTGCCGGCAGATTTCAGCTTGGGGCAAGAGAGTTCGGGATAATGAAAAAAGGCGTGATGATCGTCAACACGGCCAGAGGGCGTTTCATAGATGAAGACGTCCTTTATCAGGCATTGCTCAGGCGCGACATTGAAAGCGCCGCCCTGGACGTTTTCCCGGAAGAGCCGTATAAAGGGAAATTGTGCGGACTTGAAAATGTAATCCTGACTCCCCATGTGGGCACACTTACGAAAGAGTCAAGAGCGCAAATGGAGAAGGAGGCCGTTTCCAATCTGATTAATTTTTTCAATTCCGACGGCCTTTGAATCAAAGATCCGAACCAGTTATTTGTCCGGTCTGCGGCGCCCAATTTTCGGGAAATTCAAACAGATCCGTCCCCTACCCGACTGTTGGACAGGGCAAGATCAAGAAACCCGCGATGATCAGTTTTTGTGCAAATTGCGGGGTCGGTTTGGCCCTTCCGGAACTTAATTCTTCCGATCTCGATGGATATTATGAAAACGGTGAATACTGGAAAGAATCCAGGCTGGAACTTATCAGGCCATACCGATTCCCCTTTCAATTCAGTATAGCCCGCATCAGATGGGATTTCCTGAAACGTTTTCTTCCCGCAGGTCTTTGTTCTGTCCTGGATATTGGCGCGGGATTGGGCTTTCTCGGCATGGCGGCCGCCGAGCGCGGCGGTATCTCCAAATATACATGCATTGAAAAAGACCCTTACATAAAAAAGGCCCTTGATCATACCTGGTCTCTTAAATTCAGGAACACTCCCCTGCAGTTCGCGGACGATATATCCGCAATCGACGACACCTTCGACTGCATCGTCCTCTCGCATGTAGTCGAGCATGTATACGATCCCAAAGGGATAATTGAGCAAGCGGCACGCAAACTGAACGATAACGGAATCATTTTTATCGATGTTCCCCATCAGGATTATAAATTCAAGCAGGACGTGTTCCCGCACGTTTTATTTTTCACCCCTGAAAATCTGAAGCTGCTCCTGGGATATGCCGTCACGGTGTTATCGGCGCAATGCTTCGGAAACAGCATCGAAAACTCGCCCATGAATCCCAGGATTGCGGGATTGCCTGCAAGCGCTCTGAACAAGCTGATCACCAAATTCAGCTTTGCCATTCCGAATGGACTCCTTGCAGGATATTTTTCCCGAATCTTCATGATGGCGGAGAAAAATGATAATGGAATCTGGATCCGAGCTATAGGCAAAAAAATCCCGATTGCCTGAAATGAAAATTGTTCAAAATATAGTTTCTGAAATTTCCGCCTGGATCGAGGGCGCAATAAGATGGTTGCCGGGGAAGGTCGGCGTAAAGATCCGATATTTCTATTATCGATGCGTTTTGGCCTCCTGCGGCCGCGATGTCCACATAGCTGAAGGCGGCCATTTGCGGGAGTGCCGGCATATATACCTCGGCAGCAACATAAATTTGGGAATACTGACCCAGATGTACGCATCCGGAACGGGAAAGGAATCCATTGTAATAAAGAACAACGTGAGCATGAATTCCAATGTAATGATCAATGCCGATCAAGGAGGCTATATCGAAATCGGGAACAATTGCATCATCGGGCCAAACGTGGTGATGCGAACAAGCAATCATGAGTTTTCAAACAAAAATGAACTAATCAGATGTCAGGGGCATAATGCCGGCAGTATTATAATACGTGACAACACTTGGATAGGAGCCAACTGCGTCATTATAGGAAGTGTGAATATCGGTACAGGATCTGTTATCGGAGCCGGATCAGTCGTGAATAAGGATATTGGTGATTTTGTGATAGCTGCCGGTATTCCGGCCTGCATTATAAGAAAAAGATGATGCCACACCATTTTTAATCGTCTTTTAATTTCATTAGATGCATCTCATCGGTCAATCAGCTATTGATTATTTAAGGGGACAATGCGATTCCAATGATCCCGCTGCTTCATCTCATTGGAAATTCTACCATAAAAATTTTGTATTTCATGAGAATGGAACTTTTTCAGGATTAACTGGATTCGGGGGGTGTAATCCCCCGTACAAGGGATTACGAAAGTTATACCATAATATACTTCAGTGTAAATACAGGCGCATCGGCAATGGTCTTTCTGCATTTAAGCATATTGATTCTCTTGCACTCTCAATGACCCAGAAGCAGAATCGCGCTTATGATCTCGACGTTTTAAGGCAAACCATAACACTATCTTTTTTGATGCGGCACTTGCCTTTGTTACACAATAGATCAACGGTAGCTGTAATTGGAGACGGCTTTGCCTCAATGGCCACATTACTTCTGGCCAGTGGATGTGCAGATCAGGTTATATTAATTAATTTGAACAAAACACTTTTGGTCGACGCCGTTTACATACAAAAATGGGCCGATGATGAGTTTGAAAAGATTTTTACTCTTGTAACAGATGAAAACAGTTTAGCCCTGTCCATGAACAGCGAAAGTAAAATCGTTGCAATTCAAGCAGTCAATCATGAATTGCTAAAACATGTTAAATTGAATCTTGTGATCAACATTGCATCAATGCAGGAAATGGATGCTGGTGTCATAAAGGCATATTTTGACGATTTCAGAGCAATTTCAAAATTAAATGAGCTTTACTTTTACTGCTGTAACCGTGAGGAGAAAACACTTCCGGATGGTAAAGTTATAAAATTTTCAGAATATCCCTGGAGCCCGGACGATGAATGTATAGTTGACGAGCTATGCCCATGGCATCAGCAATATTATACCAAGTGCCCTCCGTTCTATAGGAGTTATGACGGCCCTACCAGACATCGATTAACGAAGTTATCAAGTAATGATTAAGCCCAAAGTAAGCATAGTCATGGCCGTTTACAATGGCGGCGGAGTCATCAGGGCCACAATCGATTCAATTCTCAATCAGACTTTCCGCGATTTTGAATTCATCATCGTCGATGATTGCAGCAATGACGATACGGTGAAGATCATTGAATCCTACCGCGAATCGCGAATAGTCCTGATAAGGAACAGCTCAAATGCAGGACAGACCAGATCCCTGAACACTGGACTCAGAGCGGCCACGGGAGAATTCATTGCCCGGACCGATGCCGGCGACATTTCCTTCCCGCAGCGACTTGAAAAACAGGTCGCATTTCTTGATCAAAACCCCGATATTGCTGTCCTGGGGACATCCGCTATCAGGTATGATGAAGAAGGCAGGGTTATAGGTGAAGTCCACATGCCGGCCACGGAAAAAGCGATACGGCAGAGGCTGCTGGTGACGACGCCTGTTGTCCACATCAGCGTGATGATGAGAAAGGATGTGCTTAATCGGATAGGCGGCTACGATGATAATTACTATATAGTCGCCGATTACGAACTTTGGTCGAGGCTGGCCATTGCAGGCTGCAAACTCGGCAACTTAACCGATGTTTTATGCGGTTATATGGTAACCCCCGGAAGCTTTGGATCGGTAAATGCAAGAGGCAAATCCTTTGATGAAGCCTGTTTGATTACTCAGAATTTGATGCATAAACTTTCAGGTTTGGAAATATCTCCGGAACAGGCAAAAAATATTCGAAAAATGTTCGATTTCGGAGTCGGAGACCTGAAGTATGAGGAAATCATTGAATCCGAAAGGATCTACTCCTCAGCTCTTCTCAATGCAAACATTCCGAAAAGTGATATTGCATTTGAATTGTTCAGAAAACATCTGAAAATTATTTTTAAAGAAAAAATAACCTGTCATTCACTCATGTTCGTTTTTTCTAAATTATGGTTTCTCTTTAGAAGAGAGTACATTTTAAAATTGACTTCAATTCTGCTGCCGGGCGGCAAGCCGCAACAAAAATATGTTTCGAGTCTCTTTCAAAAATGTTTCAAGTAGTAAAAAATATAAAAAATACTGTGGTTTTTAATTTTAAGGATGCATTATTATTTTCAGAAATAACGAGATATGTTCTCTGTTTTCATTCAGTCTTTATGTTTATGTTCTTTCTGATATTCGGTCCTTCTGAAATTATAAATGTAAAAAGCTTTCTTTTAATTTTGCTTCTGAATTTTGTTCTGTTCCTTGCCTTATCCAAATGCAATGAAAGAGTGATTTCTCAAATTCTGGCGCTCTCATGGTTTATAGTTCTATTTTTTCAAATGAGATTAACAGAATTTCTCGTTATTCCTAAGGACAAAATTTTATTTCCCGCAATAGATCCCTTAAATGCCCAGGAAATAGCCTCAGGTCTTACATATATAATACTTGGAACTATGTTCATTATTTTCGGTTTCATAACAGGCGATAAACTCACAAGGGGTGTGTTTTCAAAAAAGATCAAAAAGCTGAATATATTCAGAATTGAAGTCATCATAATTTATTGGGCTCTATGTTATTTTGCCGCAATATACGCTGGCTTGTGTCTGGAGTTAAACTTGTATTCCGACCCGTCGCATTGGGGTTCCCGAATGGGTTGGATAGTTATAGCGTTTGATACTGATATCGCTTTGCTGATCACAATTACCTGGGCCGCTCTAAATCGTGAACTCTCCAAAAGAGAGAAAATTACTGTATGCATACTCATTGCAATCTGGATATTTTATTCTCTGTTAAAAGGGTCGCGTGGAGGTCCTCTTCGCATCCTTTTCATCCTGTTTTTTGCCAATCTGGCCATTAACGGGAACTTTAGAATAACACTGAAAAAACTTGCATCAATAATAATACTTTTCTTGGTTATGAATTATCTTACCTTTCCAATCGGTACCGCAATCAGATATCATCTTGGAGGAATTGGCGATCCAACAAGTCAAATGCAAAACGATTGGGATGGCAAGCAAAAAGGTTATTTCGCGTCGATTTTTCAAAGAATGGGACTTATTGATTATGCGATTATAATTTCATCGAGGAATGCTGATCCGGAGATCATAAATAAATATATTAATTCACAATACCCCCTGCAAAACTTTGCCAATAATCTTGTGCCGGGTGAGATCTTTCCCGAAAGTGACGTTATGACTTCTCGTGTTTTTACTAGAGCTTATAGAGGAGCCAGTGAAGAGCACATTCGTACACACTTTCTGAGTGAACCGTGGCTGATATGGGGTTATTCCTGGCTCTCAGCCGGATTCACAGGCGGTCTATTTCTAATGCTCATATGGGGAGCGCTCATGCAGTGCGGTTATAACTTTTTATCGATCATTCCGGGGCAATATTCACCATATGCGATAGTTTCGTTTAGTCTCTTCATTTTTTTCAATGGTCTGGAGATGTTTGGAATAGACCACTGGCTGACCGTAGCAGCTCATTCTTCCGGTGCTCTGATGATCTCCTTGATAATCATGTGGTCAGCTGACATGATTCTTAACAAAATAGCTTTGACTAATGGAATTCCTAAACGGGTTCACAGTTACTTCAGGGAAGATTTCCACAAGAAAGCCGCTCATCAGTAAGTGAAGATAGCTATCAATTGTCTAAGCGCCCGCGCAGGCGGAGGCATAAGCGTGTTTCTCAATCTTTTGCCCGCTCTTTACGAAATAGATAAGCAGAATGAATATGTTGTTTTTGTTTCGGCAGACCAGAAGGAAATTATTGATCAGATACCGGAGAGCTTCAAGACGGTACGCGCCAATTTTCCCAAAAACCCTTATGTTCGTGTTCTTTGGGAGCAGTTTATTTTTCCATTATTATTCATGCACCACGGTATCGACCTCCTCTACTCTGTCGGGAATACGACAATACTGCTTGCACCTTGCAAAATTGTCCTGCTTATTGAGAATGCAAATCCTTATTCCCGCCTCAAAAGTACCAATTCGTCAACTAAACCCCGCAATCTGCTGTTGAGGATATTAACTTATTTGTCCGTAAAGAAGGCAAGCGTGGTCAGGTTCGTTTCGGAGAATTCCAGGGAAATTATCGCGCGCCGCTTAACCATACCGCCCGAAAAATGCACCGTTATTTACCATGGCTTTAATCATGCGCCGGGATCGGAACAGCATAAGAATATTTGCGGGAGCAATTACATTTTGTATGTGTCCGCCGTGTTAAGGCACAAGAATATGGAACAGCTCATCCGCGGTTTTCAGTTATTCATCAAGGCCACGGGTTATGGGGGCAAATTGCTGATAATCGGAGAGGTATTGGATCCGGGCTATCACGCGCGGTTGCTCTCATTATCCTGCAAATCGGGTCTCGAGGACAAGGTGATCTTTACCGGAAAAGTGCAGCATGGGGACATTGGAGAATATTACACGGGAGCGGATGCGTTTGTTTTTCCCTCCCTGGAGGAGACGTTCGGCCTGCCCGTAATCGAGGCTATGGGATACGGTGTTCCCATTGCAGTTTCTGATGCCCCGGAAGACATGAAAGGAATAGATTTATTTATTCCGTTTCGGGAATTATGCGGATCTGCCGCGCACTACTTCAATCCGTTCGATCCTGCTGATATTTCAGAAAGCATGAAGCGGATAGTTTTCGACGGAGAATACAGAAGCAACCTCGCCAACAATGCGCTATCGAGGGTCAAGATGTTTAGCTGGAAAGATACCGCCCTAAATCTGGTGACTATATTCAATAGTCTTAATAAGGAATGTACCAATGTTAAGCCCGGTATTGTCGACGGAAATAAAGCCTAAAGGACTCGGATGATACTGCCTGAGGAAATATATCGGTCCAGCAAATACCTCATTCAGAATCCGACTTGGGACGCTGAAGACGCCGGATGGAAAGCCGAATTTGTAAAAAAGATAATTAATGATCATTGTATTTATCCGAAATCCATCTGCGATATCGGATGCGGGGCGGGCGACGTTCTAAGCCTGCTGCGCAGCGCTTATCCCGCTTCGGACCTTTTCGGTTTCGATATCGCCCCAGATGCAAAAAAGTTCTGGTACTCGAAAGACAAAGCCGGCATTGAGTTTTTTTGCGGTGATTTCTTTGAGTCAAATAAAAGAAGATACGACATTATTCTTTTGCTCGATGTGATAGAGCACATACCAGACCCGTTCAGCTTTTTAACGGGGCTGCACGGTCTCGCGGACCATTATATCTTTCATATTCCCCTGGACCTCAGCGCTTTGTCTGTAGCTCGCGAATCCCCGATTCTACACTCTCGTGAAAAGGTCGGGCATATTAATTACTTTACAAAAAATATCGCCCTGAAGTTCCTCTCAGATTGCAATTTTCAGGTTGTGCATTGGTTTTATTCGGGCGCCGGGCTGAATTCTCCCAAATCCACATGGAAGACGAAGTTAGCGGCTTTACCGAGGCTTTTTTTATATCTCATGAACAAGGAGATGGGGGTAAGACTGCTCGGGGGAGAAACGATTTTTGTTTTGGCCAGATCAGACGCGCCGGCCCTCACAAAAAGTTAAATCACTCTCGAAAGCTGAAATGAAAATCCTGATCATCTCTCAATATTTCTGGCCTGAAAACTTCATTATCAATGACATGGCGCGCAAGCTCGTTGAGCGGGCTCATGACGTAACAGTGCTCACGGGAATCCCCAATTACCCGGAAGGAGCATATTACAATGGTTACGGACCGCTGAGCAATGTCCGGCAGGAGTATTGCGGGATAAAGATAATCCGGGCGCCCCTCGTGCCGCGCGGGGATGGCGGAGCGATCAGGCTGGCCCTGAATTACGCATCTTTCGCCTTTTGCGCGGGCATTCTGGGCCCCCTGCTTTGCCGGGGGAAATATGACCTCATCCTCGTTTTCGAGCCCTCGCCGATAACCGTGGCCCTGCCGGCAATTTGCCTGAAATATGCCAATCCCGCGCCGGTCGCGCTCTGGGTTCAGGACCTCTGGCCCGAGAGCATTGCCGCTACGGAAGGCCTCGACTCCGAGTGGCTGATGAGCACTGTCGGGAGTCTGGTAAAGTTCATTTACCGGCATTGCGACCTGATCCTTGTCCAATCGCGAGCCTTCATAAATTCAATCGCAAACATGGGCATAGAGAGGGATAAGATAGTTTACTTTCCCAACAGTTCTGCCGACCCGATCCAGAACAACACTGCCGGGCACGCGCCCGATATGCCGGATATACCGGAAGGGTTCCGCGTGATGTTCGCGGGCAACGTGGGAGCGGCTCAGGATTTCGCCACGATTCTGGGAGCCGCCGAAAAGCTCAAAGAGCATACCGAAATCCATTGGGTTGTTGTGGGCAACGGCCGCCTGTTCCCCTGGGTGCAAGCCGAGGTCCGGAAAAGGGGGCTTTCCAGAACGTTTCACCTGATGGGAAGGCACCCGGTTGAGTCGATGCCGCACTTTTTTGCTATCGCCGATTCAATGCTGGTGACACTGAAGAGGAACAGAATATTCTCCCTGACCATACCATCAAAGGTCCAGTCATATCTTGCGGGGGGAAAACCCATTATTGCCGCCCTGGACGGCGAAGGCGCCCAGGTTATCAGGGAGGCCGGAGCGGGCCTGATCTGTCAGGCTGAAGATTCCGGAGCCCTCGCCCGAATAGTACTCGAAATGTCGAAAATGAGCGAATCCGAGCGGACCGTGATGGGTGGTTCAGGCAGAGCCTACTATGAGGCAAATTTCGATCAGGAAATGCTTCTGGACAGGTTCGAGCATCTTATGGGCGGCGGCCTGCGCGGCGCTGTTTCACATACAAGAGTGTAAAGGAGATCATGGAGAAAAAAATTCTGGTTCTTGGCTGCACGGGAATGCTGGGCCATACGCTTTTTCTAAGGCTTTCCTCCTGCATTGATTTAAGCGTATACGCGACGGCCCGCTCTCAGGACGGCTTGTCAAACTGGTTCCCGGACGGATGCCTGGAAAGGATAATCACCGGGGTAGATGCGTTCGATTTTGCTTCAGTGGAGGAAGCTTTCGCCAAAGTAAAACCGGACATCGTGATAAATTGCATCGGACATATCAAGCAGCTTCCAAATGGAGATGATCCGATCCTTTCCATTTACCTGAACTCCCTTTTCCCGCATGTAACAGAGGCGCTCTGCCGGAATTTTCAGGCCAGACTAATCCATATAAGCACGGATTGCGTTTTCGAAGGGGACAGAGGCGGCTACAGCGAAAGCTCAATCCCGGACGCTAAGGACATTTATGGGCGCTCCAAACTGCTGGGGGAAGTGAACGGACCCCGTACCGTCGTCATCAGGACTTCGCTTATCGGTCACGAGATCAAGAACAAGCTGGGCCTGGTCGAGTGGTTCCTGTCCCAGCAAACAAAGGCGAAGGGTTACAGGAAAGCCATATTTTCCGGGCTGCCGACAATCGAGTTCGCCGAACTGCTGATCAAGCATATCCTGCCCGCCTCAGATATAAAAGGAATTTACAATATATCATCATGGCCCATTTCAAAACTCGATCTGTTGAAGATCATTGCCGCCCGGTACGGGAAAGAAATTTCAATCCAGCCTTATGACAAGCTGGTCCTGGACCGGTCTCTCGATTCCGGCAAATTCCAGAAGGAATCGGGTTACCACCCGCCGCAATGGCCCGAACTGGTCGACAAAATGTATCGGCACTACATCGGTTCCAAAATTTACAAATAAATCCAGAAAGGCCTCAATAGAAGGGGACAAATCATAAATGAAAGTAATGACAATCGTGGGCACCCGTCCGGAGATCATCAAGCTCAGCAGGGTTATTCATGAGCTCGACCTCAAGGTCGACCACACCCTCGTCCACACTGGGCAGAATTACGATTTTGAACTCAACGAAATCTTTTTTCAGCAACTGGGGATCAGGAAACCCGATTTTTTCCTCAACGCAGCAGGAGAAAGCGTTGCCCGGACCATAGGGAATGTCATTTCATCTTCCGACGAAGTTATGGCCCGTTGTGAGCCGGACGCGGTCTTGATACTGGGCGATACAAATTCATGCCTGGCGGCGATATCGGCAAAACGGCGCAAGATCCCCATTTTCCACATGGAAGCCGGAAACCGGTGTTTCGACCAGCGGGTCCCGGAGGAAATAAACCGCAAGATAATCGACCACATCAGCGATATCAATATGCCTTACACTGAACATGCCAGGCGTTATCTCCTCAGCGAAGGGTTGAAACCGGACACAATAATAAAGACCGGCTCGCCGATGAAGGAGGTACTGATGAGCTTTCTTCCCCGGATCGAATCATCTGATATCCTCGAAAGCATGGGACTGAAAGCCGATGAGTACTTCCTGGTCAGCGCCCATCGCGAGGAGAATATCGACAGCGAAATCAATTTTCGGGATTTCCTGGCCACGCTGGAAGCAATGGCCGGCAAATATGACAGGCCGGTGATCATCTCCACCCACCCCCGCACGCGCCATAAAATGGAATCCCACGGGATAAATATCCGCGATCCGCGGTTGCGTTTCATGAAACCGCTGGGGTTTTTCGAATATAATAAACTGCAGACCCTTGCCCGTTGCGTTATTTCCGACAGCGGAACGATCACGGAAGAATCCTCAATCATGAATTTCCCCGCAGTGACTATCCGGTATGCCCACGAAAGGCCTGAAGGAATGGACCAGGGGACCCTGATTATGTGCGGGCTGAAACCCGAAAAGGTCATCGATGCCATGGAGATTGTCCGTTCCCAGTTCGTCAGGGGCGAAAGGAGATTCAAGCTGGTTGAGGACTATGACGTGGAGAATGTTTCGGCCAAGGTGGTCCGCATAATCTTCAGTTACACCGATTACGTCAACAGGCTTGTCTGGCGCAAAGAGTTTTAAGCCCCTTATGTGCGTGGGACAGATTTTGTGAAAACAGCGCTGGTCACAGGAGCTTCCGGTTTTATCGGGCGGGCCCTCTGCGGCAGATTGGTGAAGGACGGCTATCGGGTCAAAGGCACATTCAGGTCCGAAGCCAGACCGGCGCCCGACGGTGTTGAAAGAATTCTGGTATCTGACATTGCCGGAGATAATAACTATCCGGCAATGCTCGATGGAGT
>CAZKYN010000026.1:0-21136 GCA_964556675.1 uncultured Syntrophaceae bacterium | reverse complement strand
CAGCAGCCTTCGCAGCAGCAGGCCCCTTCTGCAGCCCCTGCGGACATGGGCAGCTCTCAGCAAATGCAGCAGGCTCCGGGCGCAGCGGCCCCGGCCCAGCCCGGAGGAATTCCGCCAGGCGCGCAGATGCAGGAGCAACCCAGGACATGGGCGCCTGGCGGATTTATCCAGCCGCCCAGGGGACCCGACCTGACGACGAGTCCGGGGGCAACTCCGCCTCCCGGGTCTCAAACCTCTTCCCCCCTGGGGAGATCAGGGGCGCAAGCTCCCGGAACTTCCCCGATTACCTTGCCCTCGACCTCAGTGGTAGTTCCCGGCCAGCCGCTGCCCGCACCGGCCATGCCCGGCGGTATGCCCGCCAGGCAGCCGTCTTCAGCAGTTCAGCAGCCCGCGCCTTCAGCAGTCCAGCAGCCGGCAATGCCGCCCTCATCTGTTCAGCCCGCACCTTCTGCGCAACAGCAGTCCAATCCTGCCTTAGTGCCGTCTCCAGCGCGTCCTGAGGCCGGCTCCAGCTCTCAGCCCTCAATGCCTTCCGATCAGCAGGGGCCGGACATAATTATTATAACTCCGGTTCCGCAAGGCTCCTCCTCTCCGGGAACTATGAAGTGAAACAGCCGTCGTCTAGCGCAAAAATGTAAGATGCGCCCCTCGGGGCGCATCTTCTTTTATTTCCGGATTTGTTATATTTCGGGCAGACCGCCCGGCTTATACCCCTCAGCTTCCGCCGTAGCCTATGGTGACTTTGCCTTTTTCAACAATGACGGGGACGTCCCGCCTTCCATTCGATAATTTCAGCATTTCCTGGAGTTTTGCCTTGTCCTGTTTCACATCGTGATACTCGGCGCCGCTGTAAGCCGACCTGGCCCTGTCCGTATAGGGTCAACCTGCCTTTCCGTAAATAATAACCCCGCTTGCCATAATTCCTCCTGCTGCTCATTTTTTTGTGTAGCTGATCCTGTATATCGCCCCTGCATGGTCGTCCGATACTAATATCGAGCCGTCGGGCATTACAAGCACATCCACGGGCCTCCCCCAGGCGGAATCCAATTCCAGCCATCCCTCCGCAAATACTTCGTACTTTGCCGCCCTGTTGTCCTTGAGGCGCACCAGCGTAACCCTGTAGCCGATAGGGACGGTCCGGTTCCAGGACCCGTGCTCCGCGATGAATATCTGGTTCCGGTACTCGCCCGGGAACATCCTGCCCGTGTAGAAGCGCATGCCCAGGGCGGCCACATGCGGGCCCAGTTTCATTTCGGGAGGCACAAAATCGCGGCACGGATGCCCCTTCCCGTATTTCGGATCGGGAATATCACCTCCATGACAGTATGGGAACCCGAAATTCAGGCCCGCTCCCGGGGCCCGGTTCAGTTCATCGGGGGGCTGGTTGTCGCCCATCAAGTCCCGGCCGTTTTCCGTGAACCATAGCTCCCTCGTAACCGGGTGCCAGTCGAAGCCGACAGTGTTGCGAATCCCGCTGGCAAAGATTTCCCGGCCTGTTCCGTCAGGGCGGAGCCTCGTTATGGTCGCGTAAATATCTTTTCCGGGATTGCAGATATTGCAGGGAGCCCCGACAGGCACGTACAGCAGGCCGTCGGGCCCGAACGCGATGAATTTCCAGCCGTGCGCCTTGTCCTTAGGGTAAGAGTCGTTTACGACAACGGGCCGGGGCGGCGTTTTCAGATTATCCTCGATATTATCAAATCTGATAATGCGGCTTCTTTCGGCTACATACAGAGAGCCCTCACGGAAAGCGATTCCGTTGGGCTCATTGAGCCCCTTGGCAATTGTGATTACCTCGGCAGCGCGAGAGAAGTTACCGACCGCCTTCACGGCGTAAACATTTCCCTTGTCGCGAGTGCCGACGAAGACCATGCCGCCGGGTCCCAGCGCCAGGGAACGGGCCCCCGGCACAGAGGCATATAGGGAAATCTCGAAACCGGGGGGAAGCTTGATCTTATCAAGCGGCAACCCTGCGGCAATCCCGGCACTTGTGAATATCAGCAAATTCACGCAGAGAAAAAAGAGGAGGACAGACAAGTTCGGCAGGCGTGCAGCAGCGCGGTTCATGTTAAGCCTTACCTTTCGCTTAAAGTTCTTCAAGCAGGGAAATAAATGTATCGAGGTGGTCCTCTTCGGCCGCCAGGATTTCCCTGAACATATGGGCTGTGGTTATGTCGCCTTCGCTTTCCGAAGTCCGCACGATATGCTGGTACAGCCTGATGGCGGCCTCTTCAGCATCTTTGTCTGCATTGAGCATCTCGTTCAGGCTGTCGCCGAGGAAGATGGGGTCCGGCTGGGTAGTGGGTCTGCCGCCCAGGAAAAAAAGGCGCTCCGCTATTTCTTCTGCGTGCTTCATCTCGGCGATGGAGATTTTTTTCAACTCGTCTTTTACGGCAAAATGCTTCAGCCCTTTCCAGAGGACATGGTGCCACATGTATTGGATCGACACCTGAAGCTCCCTGGCGATTGCCTTGTTCAAGAGGTCCAGCAGTTCCGGTGAAGCCATTATGCTCCTCCTTTTTTGACGGATTTTTAAACGGAGATAAGAAGATATTTTCAGCGTAGCAAAATGAACTGCCGGGAGGAAGCCAAAATTTGAACGGGAACGCACAATCCCGGGGAGAGCCGGGTTAAAAAAGCCCCGGGTCTCGGGGCTTTTTTAACGTCCCGGTCGGCTAAAAAGTAAATGCCAACTGGTTCATCAGCAGGTAGCAGTCGTCAATCCGGGCCGCGCCATTGGCGCCCTTGAAGTAATCGCCGGCCCAGAAATAGCCGAATCCGACCGTGTACGTAAGGTTGGGATAAATCTTATAGGCCGCGGTGACGTCAAGTTCGTTGCCGATATAGTCGTCAAACCCGGGGCGAACTTCATCCTGCCTCATGATACTGAAAGATGCCCTCATGGAGAGTTTGGGAATGGGATTGTAGCCGACGTAAGCCTGATAAAACCAAAGGTTCTGCTCGCTCCAGCCGCCGCGGAAATCAATCCCGCCGGAGGGCGTTCCCCATCCGATCGTGTTGGTGTATCGCCCGCCCAGCCATTTGGAGAATTTATCATTGCCCAGCATCAAGGTGGGGTCCCAGTCGCGGCCGCCTCCGTGGGCAACGGTCAGATCATTGTCGTTCGGATCGTCGCCCTGTATATAGGCAAACATGCCGCCGATATAAGCCGGCCCGATATTGACTTTGCCGTTCAGGTACGCTGAAAACCCGTCGATGTCCAGATCATTTCCCGTGGTTTTGGACTGAAACTGCCCTGTCGTCCAGTACAGTTTGCCTTCGAGATCGACCGGGCCGAGCTTTGCCTGGAAGAAAGGTGAAATTTCGTAATAATTCAAAATCGCCGGAAAATTCACAATTGTGTTGGAAACCCTGGTGTTCCAGATATCGTATGTCGCCGCTGCGTTTGTCTCATAGTGTTCCCAGAGCAGTTGGAGGCCCGCCTGTCCCGTCTTCCATTTGTAAGCCCCCTGGAGGGCGTACCTGTCCCAGTCCGCGGGCCCGTACGTGACGGGATCGAATTGCGACTCTTTCGCCTTTTCCCAATAGGCGCTCAGCGTCACAGGGCCGATCGGGACCGTGTAGCGGATCATCGCGCCGGAACTGGCGCTCGTGTTCCCGAACGCGACCGGGCTCCAGTAGCCCTCGGCCTGGTACCCGACGTCAAAGTACCCCGGGCCCAGGTTGAAAGTCACAAAGGCGCGTTCCCAGCTGATATTGTTCTCGACGTTTGTCCCGACTCCGGTCGTTGGGTTCGGAGTCCCGATAGCGGCGTCCTGCCCCCACGCCTTCTCCATTGCGTCAAAACGGGTCGTAATCCTGAGCCCTTCCTGAATCTGGAAAACGCTGTAAAGCCTGAACCTCTGGCCGATGGTCCCCCTTGCCTGGGAATTGACGGCCGGGTCCTCGGATAATGAATAATTGCTTGCCCACTGTCCTATGGCATAGTAATCGCCAAAGAATTTCACATCGGCGGCTGCCGCGGGCATGCTGAATACCGTTAAAAGCACCCCGGCAAATAACGCCAAAACCAGCTTTTTCATGTACTTCCTCCTGTTACTCGTAACCAAATTCAATTGAAAAACCGCAATGCAAACGCGCCAGGTAAGATTACTGCCTTCAGCAGCATACGCTATATTACAAAAAGTATAACTTTTTCAAACAAATTATTACAAAAATGGTCAAAAAATTACGCAAGACCTTGGAATGGCAGGACAAATACGACACCGGAAGTTTCAGGAATCAGCAAGCCTCGGAAAGTCTATGGAGGTGGGTCAGGTTACTGTGCGCCCTTGCGGATGAAATGGATGGAGGTGGCCTTTACGGAGGCGCTCACGCGCGTGCCGGCCCGGAGCCCGAGTTCCTCCAGCGAGTTTGCCGTAACGTAAGCAACCAGATGAAATCCGCATGATATGTCAACCTTATAAAAAAGCCCCAGGGGGACAATCCTGTCGATTGTGCCGTGGAACGTGTTTCTGGCGCTGGTCTTTATGACGCCTGAGTCAAGATTAACCGTTACGTTTTCAGGGCGGATGAAAAGGACCACCCTTTCCCCGGGCGAACCTGTCCCGACAACCTCGATTTGAGATCCGTCGACGCCGACCGTTACTGCCGTCCCGTTCACGCTGCGAATGGCGCCCTTGAGGATTGTCTCCGTTCCCACGAAAGAAGCTACGAATTCATTTACAGGCTGGTTTATGATCACGGCAGGACAGTCGATCTGGGCAATCCTGCCGTCCCCCATAACGGCAATCCGGTCCGACAGCCGCAGGGCTTCGTTGCGGTCATGGGTTGCCATGATCGTCGTCGTCTTTGTCTCGGCGAGAACTTTCTCCAGGTCCGTGACCACGGATTCACGCGTCGGCGGGTCAAGAGCCGCGAAGGGCTCGTCAAGGAAAAGGACCTCGGGCGAGACGGCAAATGCCCGGGCCAGGCTAGTCCTTTGCGCCTCCCCTCCCGACAGGGTTTTTGCCGAGCGGTCCCGCAGGTGGGAGATGCCGAAGCGTTCCAGCTGCTGCTCGGCGGTCCTGCGGGCCTGAGCGCCCGTAACTCCGCGGATTTTCAGTCCCGCGACGACGTTTTTTATGACGGTGGTATCGAAGAGCAGCGGCTCCTGGAAAACCATGGCGAGCTTACGCCGGTACTCGAGGGCGCTGTAATCCGCGCCCACCTTCCGCCCCCGGAAGCGGATTTCCCCGGCCGAGGGTTTCATGAGGAATGTCAGGGCTTGCAGGAGCGTTGTTTTCCCCGCCCCGTTCGGGCCTATAAGCGACAACATCTCCCCCTGCATTATTAAGAGTCCGGGCACGTCGACAAGGGCGCTCCCGCCCCGGACCACCTTGAGATTCCTTGCTTCGAGGATCTCCTTCACCTCGGCCTCTCCCTTTGCTGGACATACGTGAGGACGAGATTGATCAGATATGCGAAAAGGAGCAGGATTATGCCGAGCGCTATCGCAATGTCGAAGTTGCCCCTGCTCGTCTCCATCACTGTTGCGGTCGTCAGGACGCGGGTGTAGCCTTTGATGTTGCCGCCGACCATGATGGAAGCACCCACTTCGGATATGACGCCTCCGAATCCAGCCATCACCGCGGCGAGCAGGGGGAGTCTTGCCTCACGAACGAGTATCCTCACCATCTGCAGGCGCGTTGCGCCAAGCGCCAGGATCTGGAGGCGCAATTTGCGGGGCAATTGCTGCATCGAGGCAAGGGAAATCCCCGTAACTATAGGGGTGGCGATAATCGCCTGGGCAAGGATCATGGCTGCCGGAGTGTACAGGATCTCGAGAAATCCGAGCGGGCCGTTGCGCCACAGGAAAATGGTGACGAAAAGCCCCACAACGACCGGAGGCAGGGCCATGCCCGTGTTGATAAGGCTCACGACAAACCTTCTGCCCGGAAACTGCGTCAGGGCGACAACGGTCCCCGCCGACATACCGAGCAACAGGCTGATTAAAGTCGCCGTACCCGAGACTTTCAAGGAGAGCCAGGTTATGCCCAGGACCTCGGGATCAAAGGTTATAAGCAGTTTGAAGGCCTGACTGAAGCCTTCAATAATGATATCCATCTACTTGCTGAGGGCCTCCTCTTTCTTGCCTGCATCGGGGAAGAACAGGGGGGAGCCGTACTTACTGACGCCGAAAGTCTTGATGATGGCCTGGGTTTCCCGCGACGCCATGAAATCGGCAAAAGCCCTGGCCCCTGCGTAATTGACCTTGGACCATTTCTTCGGGTTCACTTCGATAACATGGTAGATATTGAGCAGGATGCCGTCCCCCTGGACCAGGATGTCCATGCCGAGGTTCCTTTTAAGGGCCAGATAGGTCCCCCGGTCGGCAAGGGTATAGGCTTTTTTCTCGGCCGCAACCGACAATGTCTGCCCCATCCCGAGCCCCGTCTGCTGGTACCATTTCTGTCCCTCATACTTCAAGCCGGCGGCCTTCCAGATATCTTTTTCCTTGGCGTGCGTTCCGGAGTTGTCGCCCCGGGATATGAAAATGCTTCCCGTGGCAGCAATTTTCTTGAAGGCTTCCGATGCCTTTTTCATGTTCCTGATTTTTGCCGGATCGGATGGGGGACCCACGATGATGAAGTCGTTATGCATGACGAGCCTGCGGTTGACCCCGTTTCCTTCGGCCATGAACTTCTTTTCCGCCCCCGGTGAGTGGACAAGCAGCACGTCCGCCTCGCCTTTGGAGCCCATGGCCATGGCCTGCCCGGAACCCACGGCTATTGTTTTAACGAAATATCCCGTCTTTTTTTCGAAAACGGGAAGCAGCATGTCAAGGAGACCGGAGTCCTGGGTGCTCGTCGTGGTGGCAAGTATTATATTCTTCTGGGCCGGCTGGGCGCTTGCGAGACCCGGCAGGAGAGAAGCCATCGCGAGGACGGCTGGGAAGACGGCTAAAATGTAAAAGATTACCTTCGTTCGTTTCATGAGTCCTCCTTTTGCCTGTCAAATCACTGCTATTTATTTTTCAGCGCCTGCCACTGCATCGAGTTGGGGAAGAAGAGCGGGGCGCCGTATTTATCCTTGCCGAAATCCGCAATGAGCTTCTGGCCCCTGGCGGGGTCCGTCATCCATTTCGCGAAAGTCAGGGCATCGGCATTATTGATGCGGGGGAACTTCTTCGGGTTCACCGGGATCAATGAAATATAATTGAGCAGGGCCTCATCATTCTCCACGAGGATGACGAGCTTTATATTTTTTTTGAGCGCCAGGTATGTCGCCCTGTCCATGAACACGTAAGCGTTCTTCTCGTCGGCAAATTTCGTGGTCGGGACATTTCCGAGGGAGCCCTTCTCGTAGGTAACATACCAGGCCCCCGAGGGCTTGATCCCAGCTATTGCCCAGTTGTCCATTTCGGCTACATGGGTCCCTGATTTGTCGCCCCTCGTGACAAACATAGCCCGCCTCGCCGCTATTGCTCTGAGGGCCGCGGCGCCGGTTTTCACGCCCTTGATGCCCGCGGGGTCTGATGGAGGGCCAAGGATTACGAAATCGTTGTACATCAAAGGGATCCGCTCCGTCCCGAACCCCTCTCTTACGAATTTCTCCTCGAGGTCCCTGGCGTGGGCCATAACGATGTCGATGTTGCCGTGTTCGGCAATCTTCAGGGCCGCCCCCGTCCCGGCGCCAACATGCCGGACCCGGATACCGGTATCCTTTTCGAATGCATTTTCCAGCGCGCCGACGATTCCCGAATCGATCGGGCCGATCGTGCCGGCGAGGAGAACAAAACCGTTTTGCGCCCAGCACAAACCGGGTATAAGAAGTGTGACGGCCAACAAAACAGAAAGAGATTTTTTCATGCCTTTCTCCTTTTCTCAGGCCAGCGAGTGCCGTATTTTTCCGGAGTCCTCGAAGCCGTAACCGCCCAGCGTTTCAAACCGCCCGCGAAATTCCGGGGACTTTAAGACGTTCATGAGGGATTGGATTCCCTTGCTGAAGTAGGTGGACTGGTCCACTGCCATTTCAAAGTCCTCGCGTGTGAGGGCATTAAAGTGCAGACCCATGAGCCGGGCGACGGCAACCGTCGCCAGGCCCGCATCCGCTCTTCCCGACAGCACCGAGAGCCCCACCTCCACGTGTGTGTAAACTTCATTATCGTATCCGGGAATACTCCCTGCCGGGATGCCGGCTTTTTTTAAAAGATGATCCAGGAGCACCCGCGTGCCCGATCCTGACTGGCGGTTTGCGAAGCGGATTTTTTCCCCGGCAAGGTCTTCTATACTGGAAATGCCCAGGGGATTTCCGGGGGCCGCAACAATGCCGATCTCACGACGGAAGAGGTGAACCAGCACGGATTTCATTCCGGGCAGGTATTTCGGGATGAAAGG
This sequence comes from uncultured Syntrophaceae bacterium, assembly GCA_964556675.1. Lineage (GTDB taxonomy): Bacteria > Desulfobacterota > Syntrophia > Syntrophales > UBA4778 > JBDKTK01. The sequence continues at coordinate 12,797 of CAZKYN010000026.1, read as the reverse complement.
CACATTGTATGTCCCGCTTTCCTGGTCGAACAGATGTGTCCAGGCAATATCGGTATAGCCGCTTCCAAGCGCCTTGAGACCGTCCGTGCTTCCCGTATTGGCGCAGAAGAAATAGAATTCGGGGTGTGAGTGCCTCATTTCCGTGAGCAGGAAATCCAGCACGGGGTCATTGCTTCCCGATGCCAGCAGCGCTCCCTCCATTGACCGGCTCCGCTCCCTTGCTTTCTTGAGGCTGCCGCGGGCGCTTTCCTCGATCCACTCGTCGATAAGTTTCTTCGGAAAAGTCCATTTTCCAGTGATCCGGCTTCCGGGAATTTTCCGTGCCTTCGTCAGCGCATATACCTGTTTCTCGTTGATGCCCAGGTAAGCGGCAACTTCCTTTGTGTTCATTATCTCGTCAGACATGCCGGTCCTCGCGGTATTTTTTTAAAACCCCTGTTAGCATGAATAAATTACGTATTGCAACTTATTCGGACAAATAATTACTGAAAGACCTCTGTGCCCGGCATATACGAAATGTCCCGAAGCCCATCCCCTCTCCTTTCTTAACTCCATTTCAGGTTTTTCGTGAGGATAAATCAGACCTGCTCCGATAGTACAAAGACCTTAACAATATTGAAGATGTACAATCATATCCGGAAAGGCCGTTTCGAAAGGAGAAATGCCATGAAGAAAGTGTTGTTGGGATGTTTTTTGTTGATGTTGCTGGTCCCGGCACTGGCGTTTGCGGCGCCGGTCACAATAAACGGAACGATCCAGGGATTCAATTGCGTAACCCAGGGGCGCACCTGCCCGATAGGCCAGGAAGACCCCCTGGCGGCAACGGAAAACGTCTTTGTGTTGCTCACCCCGGATAACAAGTACTATTTCGTCCCGAATATCGACCGCAACGTTATGGCCCGGCATATAGCGGAACAGGTGCAGATCAGGGGCGATCTGAACCTCCGGCAGAGCGCCATAAGGGCCCAGAGCCTGGCGGTGCAAAGGAACGGCCAATGGCGGGTGGTCTGGAGCCCTCAGATGCAAAGGTCTTTTACGGACCCGGGGACGGGGGCGTATCCCTTCCGGCAGCCCTGAAGCATGCAGCGCTAAGCCTGAGTGGATACCGCTGATTCGTCGCCTTTAGGCCTTTGCAGGAAACGGCTAACCTCAATCTCATTGTCATTTCAGGATTTTCGTCAGGCAAAATCAGGATTGCTCCTATGGAAGATCGCGGCAGTTCGTAATTAAATGAACTTACCACAACTCAAAAAAAGAAGTATTTGCAAAGCAGATATTCAAAATAAAGGAGGGAGGATATGAAAAGATTATTGCCGATTTTTGTTTTGTTGTTAGTCCTGGCGCCGGCACCGGTTTTGGCTGTGCCCGTAACCATAGACGGCACAGTCCAGGGCTATAACTGCGTATCCCAGGGGCGGACCTGTCCGATCGGCCAGGAGGACCCGCTGGCTGCCACAGAAAGCGTTTTTGTCGTGCTCACCCCCGATAACAAATATTACTTCGTCCCCAATGTCGACCGCGCTGTCATGGCTCGGCATATTAATGAGCCCGTCAGAATTTCGGGAGACCTGAATCCCCAATACAGCTCGATCAGAGCTAACAAGATTGAAGCGCAGCAGCAGAGCGGAAGATGGCGGACGATCTGGACGCCTCAGCAGCAGGACATCTTCTCCGATCCGGGAATCGGGCCGTATCCCTACAGACAGCCCTCGGGCGCTTAATTACTGATGAGGTTCAGTGGCGGGGGGGGGCTATCCCCCCCCCTTTTTCTCTATGAATGAATCACTTTGTCCTGGAGGTTTTTCCAGGTCTTTTCCGAATACCAGATCTCAACAAAGTCGAGGATTGATTGCCTTTCCCTGGCGATTATCGAGTCGGCCAGTTGCGACCTGAGCAGCTTTTTGATGCCGGCAAAAGCGGCTGGGTCCTTTTCGCCTAACTCGCGGGCTGCCTTGTCCGTCTCCCTCTCCAGCTCTGCTTCTGAACAGACCCTGTCCACCAGGCCGATCTTCAGGGCATCTTCGGCGCCATACATCGCCCCCGAATAAGCGGCGACCTCAGCCGGCCTTTGCCCGAGCCACATCTTCAGCAGGTCGACGCTTCCCGCGAACAGCGACGAGCCGAAATTAATCTCGTTAAGAGAGATCCTGGCTTTGCCCGATACCATGATCCGGTAGTCGCAGGCGATAGCCAGCATGCATCCCCCCGCTATGGTGTGGCCGTTCAGAGAGGCGATGACCGGTTTGGGGTACATGAAAATCAGCCTGTAAAGGTCCGTAAATTTCGTCAGGTAGCGGATAAAATCCTCTTTCGGATAGCTGAGGAATTCGGGGATGTCAAAACCGAACGTGAAAAATTTCCCCGTGCCGGTCAGGACCACCGATCTGACGTCCGGGTCCTGCGCAAGGCTGTTGAGCCGCTGAGCGAGTTCGTCGACAACCGTTTCATTAATGGCGTTGACCTTGCCCCTTGCCAGGGCTATCTTCGCGATCCCCTCTTTGATAATGCATTCATGAAATGCCATACACCCCTCCTGTTGAATTAAATTTCACTGAGCTCCCGCGGGCTCATCGTGATCAGCTCGTTGTTAGAATTCGCCCTGCTCGCTTTCGAAGAGGACGGGCGGCTCGTTCAATTCCAGCCCGATGCCGATCCTCCCCGATTAAAACCATGTCCTCCAGCTTTACGGCCCGACTGATTCGTCCAGCATGTGCATGTCCAGCGCGATCAGCTGTCCCGCCTGGGCCTCCTTTCCCCCGCAATATACCAGAGCGCCATGCCGCAGGTTTCGCCGCCGGGGCCGATTAATACTTTTAAAACTATTAACAATTGCGAACAGGGTGATAAGCCTTTGAAATTAAAAAGATAACGGGGTCGCGCGCGGAATAGTCATGCGCCGGGTGGACTTTGATCAAGACATGGGTAAGGAACTGTCAAAAGGCGGGTGTTTTATCTTTGTTCCAGCAGGGCTTTCTTCTTCCATATCTCGAGGACTGCGGCCGCAATGGTGCCGGGCACTGGACGCAAGCCCCGCTCGTAATTGGACAGTGTCTGGCAGGAGATGCCCAGATGGCGGGCAAGCTCGGCTTGCCTGAGCATATGGTCGGTCCGGAATTTCTTTATCAAGGCGGGATTTGTCGCAATCTGCCCCGGTGAGTCGGGAACGTTCAGGGGCAGCAGCGGCTGCGGGAGTTGCTTCACAGCGGCCCGCCTGTTGCGCAGAGACACGACTTTCTTCTTTGCCGGACCGATCTTCCATATCTGCTCGGAAAGCTTCACCGAGATGGAGGTCTCCAGCCATTTCCTGAAATAGCCCTTGATGCGGTTCGGCGGCTCGGGGATGACCGCTTCATCGAGAATCCCCAGCTCCTCGAGCCGCCGGTGGGAATCAATGAACGAGTCCACAGTCTGGCCCGGATTGCGCCAGTTTACGTCCTCGCCGCAGAAATCCAGGATCTTCAACGGGGTAGCCCGGGGTCGGGATCCTTTCTTGCCGGCCGCGATCCCGATCAGTATCCAGTACGTGCCCAGCTTCTTGGTCAGCGCCTCGTGGTAGGGGCTCAGACGCAGCAGCGAACGGCTGTAATATCCGATCCAGCGGAGCCCCTCGGGGTTCAGGAAATGCGAGAGAGCCTGCCCGCAGCGGTACCGGAAAGCAGTCCAGGAATTCCGGTCGTCTTTGTACTGGACGTCGACGATGTCGAGGAGCCGGTCGGGCCGGCGAGCGCCGAAGCCGATCATCCCGCCTCTCGTATAATCTTTCCAGTACATCTTCAATCTCAGGTCGGCGATCCGCAGGACCTCGTCTCGAAAATCGACGAAGAGCTTGCGGCTCGAGCCGTGCCGCACGCGCACCCCCCGGAAACGGGAGATCTCGCTCAGACTGATACGGGCTATGTCCTTGCCGGGGTCTCGCAGCTGGGCTATGCGTGACATCAGGATAAGGAATATATCGGCCGTTTCGACTGAAAGCTTTTTCACCGAATCCCAAAGGCTTCCGGCATATATGAAGCCGAGCCGCGGGGCGTAATAGATGGCCTTGGAAAGGTGGAAGCGATTGGCGAAGTCCGGCGGCGGAGAGCAGAAGAATACGATGTTGCCGTCGCGGGATTCGTATTTGAAAAAAGGCCTGCCATGGTCGTCCGCCGTCCAGTGGCTCTTAGGACCGCCCGTATAGAGGGCCCGCAGGGCCGCGTGGATGACGGGGCTGACCGGAATGGGGAATTCGTCTCGGGGACCGCGAATATTTTCAGGTATGTCGGGCGACTCCCTCTCGAACGAGAACCCCTGATCTTCGGGGAACAGGTCCGAATCGGATTCCGCTGGTTCAGAAGTCAGGTTGGTATCTTCAGGTTCTTTCAGCATGTCCCAGGCTGTCGGAGAAGTATTCCCTTTTACCCCTGTCGGGTTTTAAAAGCAACCTTCAATACGGTTAACATCCTGCGATAATTGGGAATTACCGCTTTGTACCTGTGTTTCCTCAATCATGTCAAGGGAATAAACAGGAGTTTCAATTTGACACGGACCGGTTGAGTGTTTAAGATAATATAAAAATTCCGGGAGGATCTATGTTTGAAGTGACCGATAAAGCTTCCGAGATGATTCGGGAGCTCCTCAACGGCCGGGAAGAGCCGATTTCGGCCATCCGCATCATTGTTTCGGAAGGCGGCTGAGCCGGCGCCACACTTGGAATGGCTCTGGATGAGCCTGAAGAGAGCGATGAGAAATTTGAAAAGGACGGATTGAGCTTTGTAATAAACAAGCAGCTTCTGGATGATGTGAAGCCTGTAAAGATAGATTTTCTGGAAACCGATAACGGGTCCGGATTTTATATCAGCTCGGGGCTGAGCGGCTGCGGTACATGCAGCTGCTGATGCAATCACCCCGGTAGCCCAAAAAAGGGCGGCATGGCGCCGCCCTTATTTTTTACCAGATTTCCTTGATTTTCCTGTTATCGCACCCAAGATGTCCGGAAGGATAGCCGCCGTCGAGTAAAGCAACACGCCTATCAAGGCAATAATTTCAGAAATCTCCACGTCCATACCGCAAACCTCCGCTAAAATATAAATTGGTCACGAACTTCTAATTGACTTATTAACGCGCCGGGCGTCCATAAGTAAACAGAAAACATCCGCACGCCATCGGCCGTGAACATCTTTATCATGATCTTGCTGGAAATGTAACCAGCAACTGCCGCTGTCGCTTAGGATGGTTTGGCCAACCCAGGAGCTTCAGGAATAATGCATCGAAAACTTCATGGAAAGCTCTTGGCAAAACAGCGGCTGCGTATATCATAAATAACCGCCCCGCGATAATTTTTTGATTGCATCTTTTTTGGTTATTACTAATTATTTGACTTGACTCACCTGTCTTTAAGGGATATTGAGAGTCACAAAAAACAGGCCTCATTTCGAGCCAATAAAAGCAAAAGGGGTATTTAAAAAACCTATATGGAACCGCCCGGTTGTAGAGGTAAATTTTTTGCCTGGCCGAGGCTCATTCAAACAAAAAAAAATCCCCGGAAGTAATACTCCGATCCCTTCCATCACAGCTTCCGGGTCAGTTTTGAGCCGGAAGTTAAAGCCACTCTTTACCTCTCTCCCATAAACAAAAATTTAATCCTGTTCCCACGGGATACCCTTAAATTCTACGTGCAGTGAGCTGTTCATGTATTGGGTCAGCAAGAGCATACATATACTGAACCGCATGCGCAGACAATTGATCATTTTTCTGTCCGTGCTGGGGCCCGGCATAATAGTTATGGTTGCGGATAACGATGCCGGAGGGATATCCACGTACGCCGTGACGGGATCGAAATACGGCTTCTCCCTGCTGTGGATTTTCATACTTCTGGTGCCAATGGCCTATTACGTCCAGGAGATGACGGTGAGGCTCGGGGCCGTCACGAAAAGAGGCCATGCGGAATCGATCTTTGAAGGATTCGGGCCTTTCTGGGGTTGGTTTTCCCTGGTGGATCTTGCGGTAATCAACTGGCTGACTCTCGTGACCGAGTACATAGGGATGATTGCCGCGATGAGCCTGTTCGGCATCCCCCCGATACTTACCTTCGTATTCGTGACCGCCGTCCTCTTTGCGATCGTCCTCACGGGCAAATACTGGACCTTTGAAAAGATCACTCTCCTGTTCATCGGGTTTAATTTCGTTTATATTCCCGCCGCCATCTGGGCCATGGATTCCCCCGGCGCGCCGGGCTGGAACGAGGTCTTCAATGGCTTCAAACCCGCTTTCGGGAGCATGTCCGGCGACCTGCTATTTATCCTGCTGGCCAACATCGGGACAACGATCGCCCCATGGCAGATTTTTTTCCAGCAGAGCGCTGTTGTCGATAAGGGACTCGATATCCACGACATCAAATTCGGGAAAATAGATACTTTCGTCGGAGCTGTCCTGACCTGCACGGTTGCGGCATTCATAATTATAACGACCGGGGCCGCATTTTTTTATCACAACCCCCCGATCATTATCGAAGACGCGGCCCAGACCGCCGAAGCTCTTGTCCCGCTGCTCCCGTCCGGGGAAGGGATACTGGCGCGCCGCCTCTTTGCTATCGGGCTGTTTGATGCGGGTTTCCTCGGGGCGCTGTGCATATCGCTATCAACCTCCTGGGCAGTTGGAGAGGTTTTCGGGTGGGCGCATTCCCTTAACTACAGGGTCAGGGAGGCCCCCTGGTTTTACGTCATCTACCTCGTTCTGCTGGTTACGGCAGGGGGGGTGGTGCTTATTCCCGAGGCCCCGCTGGTCACGATCACGATGTTCGTCCAGGTAGTGGCGGTGACGCTCCTGCCCGTTTCGCTGATATTCATGATCCTGCTCCTTAACGATGAGGCCTTCATGGGCGAGCACGTCAGCACGCCCTGGCAGAACGTGACCAACTGGAGCATTGTTGTTCTGGTTATCCTCATGTCCAGCATGCTGGGCGTGAGTACCTTGTTCCCGACGCTGTTCAACTGAACCGGAGACCCTATGAGCGCAGACAAGAAATTCAGGATTGCCGATCTTCCCCGGGGAATGGGCCATTTCCGGTTCATCTACTTTACGGAAATAATGAAAAGGCCGGTGTGCGTCGGCAAGATCAAGGACAGGATCGGCAAACTTTCCGACCTGGTCTTTGCAGTTACAGATCCCTATCCCGAGGCGGTCGGGATTTATATGGAGCAGGGCTGGGGCAAACCCACCCAGTTCGTCCCCTGGAGCAGGGTGGTCCGAATCGAGGAAGACGCAATTTTCGTAAAGCCCCCGGAAAACGGTGACAAATACCCGCCGTTTGTGGATCAGCCCGGATGGATAATGGTCGACAAGCATCTCATGGGCAGGACCATTGTCGACATGGACGACCGCCGTGTCGAGGTGGTCAACGACGTCCACATGCTGGAGGCGCGCAACCGGCTGCTGCTTGTGCATGTGGATATCTCTTTCAGCGGTTTCCTCCGGAGGATCGGCCTGGGCAGGCTTCGCTGGATAAAAGACAATTTCATCTCGTGGAAATACGTCCAGCCGCTCTCGGTGGAAGATGCTGTGTCAACCGACAAGCTTTTGCTTTCGGTTACGAGAAAGCAGCTTCATGAGCTGCCGAGCGAGGACCTCGCGGACATGCTCGAGGAACTGCCCGGAGAGGAGCAGCAGGCCCTCTTTTCGGCCCTGGATTCTGAAAAAGCCGCTGAAACCCTTGCCGAGGCGGAACCCCGGGCCCAGAGACAGATTATAGCCAGCCTCCGGGAGGAGAGGGCGCGCATGGTCCTTTCCGAAATGGCGGTCCCCCAGCTCGCCGGCCTCTTCACGGTCCTTTCCCACGACCAGTCGCAGGAGCTTATGAGACTGCTCCCGGAGGACCAGCAGGCGAGGGTCAGGGCGATCCTCTCGGAAAGGGAGGCGACGGCAAGGGGGATGATGTCTTCCGAATACCTGACCGTGCCGAAAGAGGCGAACGTGCGGCAGACTCTGGAGAAGATACGTTCTTCCGGGTTGGAGCCGGAAGACATCTCTTATGTATTTGTGGTCAATGGCGATCAGCGGACCCTGATAGGGGTTGTAGACTTGCGGGAATTGATCCTGGCCGGGGAGGACCAGCCGATCGAAGAAATCATGACCTCCCCTGTGGTCACTGCGGAAGAGGACGATGTCCAGGAAGACCTCACGGAGATGTTCGCCAAATATCATTTCCGCATGATCCCGGTAGTTGACCAGCAGGACCGCATCCTCGGGGTGATCCGCTATAACGATATAATGAAGGGTGTTATTACAAGAGCGAAGATATAAGCGGATTGCTGAAAAACGCTCGTCTGCTGCGTTGCGCTGCAAACCTCGCCGCTCAACGTATTAACCTGTAAGTCTCGCGGGCTTTTTGAACAGCGTGAAATCAGAAACTCTTCAGTAAAAGGGTTATAAGATGCCGAGAGTCAAAATGAACAGGACGAAAAAGGTCATTCTTTTTCTGCTGCAGTTCTATGTGATTGCCCTGTTCGGGCTGATTATATACAGGTTCGTCCAGATGTTTTAAAAAAGGGGCGCCCCGGGAGGCCGCCCCTGAAAAATCACGCCTTTACAAATTAATTCAAATATTTTTAAGGGTTTCAATCAGGACATCCATCTCCTCCGGCGTACCCACGGATATCCTCAGTTTATCGTTTATGCCGGGCCTGTTGAAATAACGGACCAGTATTCCCCTGTTCCGCAAAGACTTGAAGACATATTCAGCATTGCCACCGGGAGGTTTGACGAACAGGAAATTGGACTGGGAAGGCCAGACCCTGAAGCCGAGAATTGCAAGGTCGGCGGCAAGCTTCTTGCGGGACTCGATCACACGGGAAACCGTCTCGTTAAGGTAATCCTGGTCGAGCAGCGCCGCCGTGCCGATCCTGATAGCCGTCGCGCTCACGTTATAGCTGTCCTTGACCTTGAGAATGCCCTTCAGGATATCCGGGTTCGCGATGCCGAACCCAAGCCTGAGACCCGCCAGCGAATAGCCCTTTGATAATGTCCGCAGCAATATGACGTTGGGAAATCTCTTCACCAGCCCCATGGCATTTTCCGAGGCAAAATCGCAGTAGGCCTCGTCGATTACGAGGAGCCCGGGCAGACTTTTCGCCAGTGTCTCCAGATCATCGAGAGGGGCCGTGTTCCCGTCCGGGTTGTTGGGAGAGCAGATTATGGTGACGGCTCCCCCGGCCTCAATCAGCTTTTTAACCGGGATTCTGAAATCCTCATCATATGGCACCTCGACGCAATCGCAGTCCTGCATCCTGCCCAGCACGGGGTAGAGGAGGTAAGTAGGCACAGGGTAGACCATTTTTCGGCCCGGCTCCAGGCAGGCCCGCGCGATATATGCCAGGATCTCATCGCTGCCGTTGGCCGCCATGATATAGTCTGCCGGAATATCGTAAATATTTGAGGCCGCCTCCCTCGCAGAGGTCGACATTGGGTCGGGATACTTGCGCAGAGATTCGCCGTCCAGACCCCGGATCGCTTCTATGGCCCGGGGAGAAGGCGGGTAGGGGTTTTCATTTGTATTGAGTTTGATGACCCTGGTCCCAGGGCGCGGCTGCTCGCCCGGCTCGTAGGCCTGCATTTCGTCTATGGATGTTCGAAAGAAACTCATTTTATTCTCCGGATTCCAAGCGCCCGGGCCTGTTCGTTTCCCGCTTCTTTTTCAAAGTCGCCTGAGGCCTGTTCTTCCTTTTCAAAGTATATCGGGTAGTGGCGGCGGAACACTTCCACTATCAAATCGTACGGCACATCGGCAAAACTGCCGTGGTCTTTAGTATATTCCATGTGCTTTTGCCCCTTGCTGTCGAAAGGGTGCAGGAGCGCATCATGCCTGCCGTCGAAATCGAGGGCTTTCACCCCGAAGCGCTTGCAGAGGGACAGGTTGAAAGTTGGGGTAGCCTTGACCCATTTCCCCTCGATGAACAGCTCCGAATACCCGTGGAATACAAATACATCGGTTTTCATCAGCTCTTTCAGGCGTTCGGTTGTGAGATGGTTTTTCACATCTGCAAAACCGAGCCGCGCCGGTATGCCGCAGGCGCGGGCCGCGGCGCAAAGGACGAGCGCCTTGGCTACGCAATAACCGTATTTTTTATCGATAATTACGCTCGCCCGGAACGCCTCACGGCCGAGGTCTATCTTGTAAGGGTCGTAGCGGATTTCATCACGGACCGCATAAAAGAGGTTTACGGCTTTTTGCAGGCCGCTTTCCGCACCGCCCGCGGCAGCATTCGCGAACCCCCTGACTGTATCCGAATCGCAGTCCAGAAAAAATGTCGGTTTCAAATACTCATCCATGTCCCAATCCAGTGGAGCGCAAGTCCGGTGAAAATAAGAATTTAATCGGGAAATGTCAAGGGCGGGGTTTTTGAGAATGCGGCCGGGACCTTATTATGGCGGTTTGATTCCTTTCAGCCCAGGGGCTTGCCCCCGTTCAAGCGCTCATAAACGCTGATATACCGGGCTATCATTGTCTGCAGGTCGTATCTTTCCCGGGATTCCCGCATGATCCTCGGTGCCTGCGCCTCCCTGACATCCTGAGGCATGCGGTGGAACAGCACGGAATTGTGCATGGCGTACCACAAGCCGCCCGAATCGTAATTCCGGAAAAGGAAACCGTTGCCCACGTCCTGGGGCGCCCCGTTCACTTTCAGCATCAGCTCCCGGATCTTATCGTGATAGCCCCCCGTGTCCCTGTTTGTTGCCGTGGCGCCGAAGAGGTTTCCGACCTGGTCGATCTGGCCGCATGGTTCGTACAGGGACGCTCCGAATACATCGCTGGCAGCGGCAAAGCCAAGCATGGAGAGGTCTTCGCTGAACGGCTGCCGGCATATTTTGCCGCCCGAAGTCACGGCGATCCTCCCAAGGATATCCTCGTGGGTGCGGTCGCTGCCCACGCCGTCCGCGATAACGGCGATCTGCACGTCGCCGTGCTCGATTACGAATTTCAGGGCGATGTCCTCCAGCAGTTCCACCCCTTTCTGGGACGGGTCCAGCCGGGAGGGCCAGTAGAACAGGATTGCATCAGGGTCGACGTTGAGGCCCGTCCTTTTCTGGAATTCTATCCTGTTGACCTTCTTGGCCTCAATCACGTCGTCATCCGGCCCGTATTTCCGGACGAGATACGGGCAATTCTCCGGGTACATACTGGGACTGGGAGCATTGATTATGGCCAGGGCGGCATTCATATAATATTTGACTTTGACTTCCTGCCGGACGCTGGGCGGAATGAGATGCCGGTCAAGGAAATAGTCGTCCACTACCTCGCGCAGAAATTTCTCGCCCACGAAATTGATCAGACTCGCGTCCTTGATGGCCGTCGCCTGGCAGTCAATGCATTTCCTGCCGTACTCCTCCGAAAAATAGAGATCGTACGACATGTTGTGCAGATCGACACCGTAATACATGTCAAGTGGCACATGCCCCGTGAAGATATTGTGTACCGTGTGCAGCAGGGGCAGGCCGGTTACTTTGGCATAGGCCGAAATCGCGCCCCCAGCCATCCAGTCATGGCTGTGGACAACGAGCCGGCCGCGGCATTTTGCCCGGACCGTCTTTACTATGTTGTTGACGATCTCCCGCTGGAACTCCGCGGCTGTATAACGGGGGTCGCCGGAATAGGCGCTGAGGTTGTCGGCGAATACGGCGGAACTGACCAGGTGAATCTGTTCAGGATAAAGCTTGTATCTCACCTCGCGCCACTGGTCGTCGTTCATGCGGGACTCGCGTTGAAACCTTCTTTTCAGGTTGAGAGTCGCAAGGTGGACTTCTATCCCCCTCTCGGTGAGGCCCTCGCACAAGGCGGAAACCACTTCGCCCTGTCCGCCGCTCTTCCCGGATATGTACCTCGCGAGCGGGCCCATTTCGTCCGGCAACTTACCTGTCTCCGGGCTGATCATAAGGACGGCGGTCCGTTCAGACCTTTTGAGAATCTCGAAGCGCTTCATGGCGTTTTCGAGGTCGTCTATTTTTCGGGTCAGAATGTAGGCTGATGAAGCGGCGGGGTCTCCGTACGGGTTGGGAAACCTGTAAAAGGCTTTCGGCCCCTTTGTCTCATCCAGATAGAAGATGTTGTCGGCCGAAGTCAGGACCCGCCACCGCGATAAAAGCTCTCCGCCGGCCCTCCTTGCGTCTGTCTCCAGCTGGACAATATCCTGGAGAAGGTCCTGCTGGACCCTGTTGAGGTCCATTTGGGCAAGGACGGAGTCGGGCAAGCCCGCTGCGGGACAATCCGGCAGGACAAGGCGCGCCGTCATACCTTCCGGCGTAAGGGTTTCAATGCCGGCTCTTTCGAGAGCGGAAGGCAGCCGCTGCCAGAATTCGGTCCGTTCTGTGCCGTCCAATCCCAGGCATTCCGCCGATAACGCGATCGGATGCTCCCTTACCGCTGAGCCGGAAATCACGCTGCAGAAATAGTCCGGGGAGCTTTCCTGAATGATCATGACGCTGAGTTTTTCATCCCGGACCAGCGCCGCCGTGTTCCCATCCGACACTCGAAAGACCAGCTCCGGAATGCAGGCGGCCCGGAGATTGCCGTTCAGGTCGCAAATTACCCCGCCGTATCCCATTTCGCCCAGGATGCGGGCGATCTCCCGATCCAGAAATAAGACGGTATTAAGGAAAGTCCGGGGTCGGACCCCGAAGGTACGCTTCATCTGTTCCTGGTGGAGTACCACCTGGTCCCTGAACTCGGTTTTCTTGGGGTCGGGGAAGGCGCAGGCAGGGGAGAAATGGAAGGTCGTGCCCAGGATCTCGACCCTCTCGTCGATTTCTGAATCCAGCAAAGATCTGGC
>CAZKYN010000025.1:0-21561 GCA_964556675.1 uncultured Syntrophaceae bacterium | reverse complement strand
GCTGACAAAGCTGTAGGGGAGAAGGAAGGAAAGAGAAAAAGAAGGTACAATGTTGACGAAGCGGTAAAAAGTCCTGGGAGCGCCGGCGTCCCGCCGGCAAAAGCAATGGAATCAACATGAGTTTTACAAAAGAAGCGAAACTAAGACTTTTTACCGCTTCGTTAGTGTTGCGGGCCTTCAGCCCACGTTGTGAATTCTGGATTCTGACTTCTCTATTCTTTTTGGTATAACTCATTATGAAGATACTGGTTATCGGTTCCGGCGGTCGGGAACACGCACTGATAAGAACTCTTTCCCGTTGTGATCCCACCCTTTCCCTCTATGCTTATCCCGGCAGCGATGCCATTTTCCAGACGGCAAGGCGGGTAACCGGCTTGCAGAACGGCTCCTGGACGGAGCTGGCACAATTCGCCCGGCAGGAGGAAATCGACCTGACCGTCTGCGGCCCGGAGGGTCCTCTGGCCGAAGGTGTGGCCGATTGTTTCCGGCAACTGGGACTTGTCTTCCTTGGTCCGAGCCAGGCGGCCGCACAGCTGGAGTCAAGCAAAGCCTTCTGTAAAGAGTTCATGGCGCGGCACAACGTTCCGACAGCCGCATTCCGGATTTTCGATCGCTTCCGGGAGGCATCGCAATTCCTGTCGCGACCGTCCTTCCGTTACCCGCTGGTACTCAAAGCCGACGGCCTGGCCGCCGGCAAGGGAGTCGCTGTTTGTACCGATGAAGGAAGTGCTCAGATATTCCTCAGCAAGATCATGGTGGAGCATGCCTTCGGTACTTCAGGCGGACGGGTAGTCATCGAGGAGTGCCTGAAGGGCGAGGAGCTCAGCTGCATCGCCCTTTGTGACGGCGAGGATTTCCTGATGCTTCCGCCGGCACAGGACCACAAGCGGTTATTCGACGGGGACCTCGGACCCAATACCGGCGGCATGGGCGCCTATTCCTGGGATGGGGTCTTTCCCCAGGAGCTATATCGCCAAGTGGAGGACAAGATCCTGCGGCCCACGCTTCGCGGCATGATCGAGGAGGGCAACCGCTACAACGGTTTTCTCTATGCCGGGTTGATGATCACGGCGAAAGGTCCGATGGTGCTGGAATACAATGTACGTTTGGGCGATCCGGAGACCCAGCCGATCCTGATGCGACTCCAGGGACCGATCATCGAAACCTTTGTCCGGGCGGCCACCGGACGGCTGGGGGGAACCAAGTTGGGCTGGGATCCCCGCCCGGCGGTCTGCGTGGTCCTGGCTGCCGAAGGATACCCGGAAAAGCCGGTGAAGGGGGACCTCATCGGCGGATTGGAATCGATCGCCGAGTCGACCGGGCTGCAGATCTTTCACGCCGGTACCCGCCTGGCTTCACAGGGATGGGAAACCGCCGGCGGAAGGGTTCTGGGAGTAACCGCTCTCGGCGAGACACTGCACACCGCCTGCCGGCAAACCTATCAGACCATCGACCATATCGGCTTTCGCGGCATGCAGTATCGGAAAGATATCGCCGGCAGGGGCCTGGCTCGGGAAAAGTGAAATCCCGCCGGGGGGCCGATCCGTTGTTGAAACCGCAGACTTACCATTTCGTCACCCTCGGCTGTCGGGCCAATCAGGCCGACAGCGGTGCCCTGCAGCGGAGGCTGCAGGAGGCGGGGTATCGTTCGGCGGATGCCCGAGAGGCGGAACTGATCTTTTTGAATACCTGTACGGTCACCCACCGGGCCGATCAGGACGCCCGGCGCCTGGTGCGGCATTTGCGCCGTCTCAATCCGGAGGCCCGGCTGATCGTTACCGGTTGTTACGTGGAGCGGGATGCACCGGAATTGGCCGCCATTCCCGGCATCGACGAGATCGTCCGCAAACAGAACCTGCTGGAGGCCGGCAGCCCCCTTATCTCTTCCACGCAAGAGGCGCAGACATACGATCCCCGATTCCCCAAGCCGGGCCCCGACCGGGACCACACCCGCCCTTTTGTCAAGATCCAGGATGGATGCGACTGTCGCTGCGCCTATTGCATCGTCCCATCGGTACGCGGCCCGGCCCGGAGCCTGCCGCCGGATATCGTCCTCGATCAGGTGGCCGACCTGATTCGAAAGGGTTTTCAGGAGATCGTGCTGACCGGTATTCACCTGGGGTGTTATGGCAGGAAACTCAGCGGGAGTCCGACGCTGGCCGAGGCGGTGCAACGGATACTGCAGTTGCCCGGTTTGGGACGCCTGCGGCTGAGCGGAGTGGAGCCGATGGAATTCAGCAACGACCTGATCGCCCTTGCGGCCGGTTCTCCTCTTCTGGCTCCCCATTTTCATCTGCCTCTGCAGAGCGGATCGGCGGAAACCCTGCAGCGCATGCGTCGCCCCTACTCGCCGGAGGATTATCGAAACACCGTACAGCAAATACAGGCGGCAGTGCCCGATGTCGCTCTCGGCACAGACATCCTGGTCGGTCTGCCCGGAGAGACGGAGGAGCAGCACCGGGAATCGCTGGCATCGGTCAGGGAATTACCGCTTCACTTTCTCCATGTCTTTTCCTATTCCCCCCGCCCGGGAACCCCGGCCGCCTCCTGGAAGCCATTGCCGGATGCGGTTGTGCGCCGGAGGAGCGAGGAGTTCCATCAATTGGCGGACGAGAAGAGAACGGCTTACATACAGCGGTTTTTGGGAAGATGCCTGCGAGCCCTGACTCTCAGACCGTTAGCGGACGGCTCGGGGACGGAGGCACTCACGGGTAACTACCTGACGGTGAGGCTGCCCGGAACCCTGCTGCCGGCAAATCTCTGGGTGGAGGTTCGCCTGGAACAAGCCGATTCCCGGCAGATCCTGGGTCGCATCGCTCACCAGCCGTGAAAGGTGCGTATCATGGTTTCGGCCACGAGCAACAGCAGGGCAAGCGCCAGAAACCAGGGGAAGCGGTCCTCGTAATTGCGGACCATGCGTGATTCCAGCTCCTTCTTGTCCATGCCGCCGATTTCGTCGAAGAGCCCGCTCAGTCCAGCCATATCCGATCCGGCGAAGTAGTATTTTCCTCCGGAGGCCTCGGCGATTCGATGCAGGGCATTTTCGTCCAGCCGGCTGACCACTACATTGCCCTGGGCATCTTTTTTATAACCGCCGGTATTTCCCTGTTCATCGCGCATCGGGATGGGCTGACCGGCCGGTGTGCCGATCCCCAGGCAGTGAATGATCAGGCCAGACTGCCTGGCCTCCTCGACGGCCGCGTCGATCGAACCTTCATGATCCTCGCCGTCGGTGAGTAATACCAGGACTTTGAATTTCTTTTCTTGCCTGGGAAAAGCGGCGGCCGCGGTGCGGATCGCTTCTCCCAGATCGGTGCCCGGAGTAGCGACGGCATGCGTATCCATGAGCTCCAGGAACATACGGGCCGCCGAGTGATCGAGGGTCAGAGGGCACTGCAGATAAGCGGAACCGGCAAAAGAGACAACCCCCACACGATTCTCCCCCAGACGGTCGATGAGGTTCTTCATCAGGTACTTGGCCCGTTCCAGGCGGTTGGGGGTAATATCCGTACTGTCCATGCTCAGAGAAGTATCAACCGCCAGAATCACATCTACGCCCCGGCGGGTGATATTCTCCATACGGGTGCCCCATTGGGGGCGCGCCAGAGCCATAGCCAGCGTAACGATCGCCAGCAAGAACAGCCAGAGAGCAATGCGTCTTCGTCGTAAAGAAACCTGGTGAACGAGCCGCCCGCTCATCAAAGGGGAAAGCAGACAATCCTGTATGCGCCGGTTGCGGCGGCTGCTCCACCACAGGAAAAGCACCAGCACCGGCCCCAGCCAGAGCAGTTGTAGCCATGCAGGATTTCCCCAGTTCATAAGGGCAGGCTCCGGAATCGGGTGTGGATCAGGACTGCTTCCAGAAGGAGCATAAACAGGGCGACACAGGCAAACCAGAAGAAGAGTTCGTTGTAGTGGGTAAACGATTTGGAGCGTATCTCGGTCTTTTCCAACCGGTCGATGGTCTGAAAGATGGTTTTCAGGGAATCGGGATCTTCCGCCCGGAAATAGCGCCCTTCCGTCGTAGCGGCTATCTTCTGTAGTCCCTCTTCGTCGATCTCCACCTGCATCTGCACATACCGCTTACCGCCGAATCCGTCATCGACCGGGAAGGGAGCCACTCCACGCCGGCCGACTCCCACGGCATAGATCTTCACCTTCATGGCCCGCGCGATCTCCGCTGCCGTCTGCGGATCGATCTCACCGGTATTGTTGACGCCGTCGGTGATCAGGATGATGACTTTGCTTTTTGCCTTGGAGACCTTCAGGCGATTGATCGAGGTGGCCAGGGCCGTGCCGATGGCCGTGCCGTCGCGTATGGTTCCCAGCCGGGCATCTTCCAGCTGGCGCTGCAAAATCCCGTAATCGAGGGTTAACGGACACTTGGTAAAGCTTTCGGCCGAGAAGACCACCAGCCCGATGCGGTCGCTCTGCCGGCCTTCGATAAAATCGCGGACCACCTCTTTGGCCACGAACAGGCGGTTTCGGGGGCGAAAATCCTCCGCCGCCATACTGCCGGAAACATCCAGAGTAAGGATGATATCCACTCCCTCGGTGGTTACATCCTGCTCGGTGAATCCCTTTTGCGGCCGGGCCAGGGCCAGGATCAGCAGGGCCAGGGCCAGGAGGCGGATCGCAAAGAGTGCCCGCCGTAGATAGACCGGCCATCGGCCGATTTTCGGGGCGATACTCTCCAGGGAAGAGTAGTGGAATACCGGGCGGCGACGGCGTCTCCACCATTCCCATGCCGCCAGGGCCGGCAGCAGCAGCAGCAATCCGAGGAGCCAGGGATAGGCAAAACGGAACATGGCTACTTCCCCTCCTCCACCGGTGCCGGATTGGATTTTTTTCCGGCCTCCTCCGCCGCTTGCGCCTGGTGCTGCAGTTCCCAGGCTCGACGGGCATCTTCGATGAATCCCCGCGTCGCCGAGAGCAGCTGTCCCTGTTCTTCGGCCGGAGGTTCGTGCCGGGCAAACTTGATCAGGTCACACCAGGACAAAAAAGCATCCAGCTTCTCGACCGAAACCGGTTCATGCGGCACCCGATCGAGATCGTCGATCAACTCCCGCGTGGTGCGCTCCAGCGTCAATATATGGTACTGGCGCCCGATCATCCGCCGGACGATATCCGAAAGGCGGAAATAGAACAACCTGTCCCTTTGCGTAAGAGATCCCGTAAGAAGCGCCTCCAGGGCCTCTCGGGCCTCCTCCCAGGGCGGAAGCAGCGGGATCGTCTTCTCCGCGGTAATGGTCTTTTTACTCTTCCACCGGCGCATCAGCCACCACAGGAGCAGCGCCAGAAGGGCCGTTCCCAGCAGGGTCAGCCAAAGCCACAGGTAACTCTCTTCCAGGACGGCCTGTCCTTTCAGGTCTTTCAGTTCGGGCGCCTTTTCCTCCTTTGGCAGTACGCTCCGGACTTCTACCTGCTCTACCGGAGTAGTCAACTCAACGGATTTTCCGGACGGATCGATTACCGTCACCTTCTGTGCCGGCCATTCGAATTTCCCTGTCCGGAAAAGAGTCACACGGGCAGACAATGTATGATGGGTCCGACCGCCGGCCGCTTCCTCTTCCGGCATGGTCCGCTGCTCCAGGATCTGGAAATCGCCCTGCTCCGAACCCAAGGCCGGAAACTGTACCCGCCGGCCTTTGGGAGTTGTCACCTGCAGTGTCCATAGAAGAGGATCCCCGACAGTGATTCCCTGCCGCGGTTCCATTTTGGATTCAAGCTGCAGGCCTTCCTTGTCTTGAGCTCCCATGGGTGCGCTTGTAATCAGCAGAAGCGCCGCGGCGAAAAGCAGAAACAGTTTTTTCCGGAGAGCTGCCATCATCGCCTCATCTTCAACGCCCGGCGACGAAAGAAGGAGACCAGCGGGGCTTCGTACGGCTGGTCGGAATAGATTTCAATGAAATCCACCGCCGCCGACAGGAACAGGCGGCGGCGGGCGGAATGCCGCTGTTCGGCCTCGTGGGCTATGGCCTCGCGGACTGAGGGCAAGGAGGTATCCATCTCCACCTGGAGCCCGGTTTCGGAATCTTCCCAGACGACGATACCGGCGGAAGGCATCTGATTCTCCAGCCGGTCTTCTATGGGGATGGCCACCAGATCGTGTCTGCGGTTGGCCGCCCGCAGAGCCTTGTCGAATGTCGGCCCGAGGAAATCGGAGAAAAGAAAGGCAATGCATTTTTTAGGGATGGCCAGGTTCAAGGTTTTCAGCGCCAGAGGGATATCGGTGGTCCGTCCGGCGGGCTGAAAACAGAGGATGTCACGCACCAGCCGGAGAACGTGCTTGCTCCCTTTGCGTGGAGGCACGAAGCGTTCGATCTGATCGGAGAAGAAGATGGCGCCGACCTTGTCGTTGTTACGAATCGCCGAAAAGGCCAGCAGAGCGGCGATTTCGGCACAGATCTCCGATTTGTTGCGCTGTCCGGAGCCGAATTGCATCGAGGCGCTGGCATCGATCAACAGCATCACCGTCAGCTCCCGCTCTTCGACATAGCGCTTGACGTGGAGCTGTCCGGTGCGGGAGGAGACATTCCAGTCGATGCTGCGTATGTCGTCCCCCGGCTGGTACAGTCGCACCTCGTCGAACTCCATGCCACGTCCCTTGAAAACGGAGTGGTATTCTCCGCCCAGGGTTTCCTCCACGGTACGATTGGTGGTGATCTGGATACGGCGTATCTTTTTCAGTATCTCGCTCGAAAGCATGGCTCAGGCCGCGAGTTCAGGGAGTAGGGACCTTGTCGAATACACGGCGGATGATCTCCTCGGTGGTCACCTCTTCGGCCTCCGCTTCATAGGTCAGTATCACCCGGTGGCGGAAAACATCCAGCCCTACCGATTTGATATCGTCGGGGGTGACATATCCGCGGCGCCGGAGGAAGGCGTGGGCCTTGGCGGCACGCGACAGATAGATGGTGGCCCGAGGCGAGGCGCCATATTCCACCAACCCCTTGATGTCCAGACCGAAGCGGGCCGGTTCACGCGTAGCCAGGACCAGCTGAACGATGTAATCCTTCAGTTTGTCGTCCATGTACAGGGTACGCAGCAGGGCACGAGCCTCCAGGATTTCGGCGGGCTCCATAACCGGGCGGGCCGGTTCCGGCTCTTCATCGGCCATGCGATCCAGTATCTGTCGTTCCTCGGCCGCGCTGGGATATTCCACGCGTAACTTGAGCATGAATCGATCCACCTGCGCCTCCGGCAGTGGATAAGTCCCTTCCTGTTCGATCGGATTCTGAGTGGCCATGACCAGAAACGGCTCTTCCAGGCGGAAGCTGGTGTCTCCGATCGTGACCTGGCGCTCCTGCATCGCCTCCAGAAGGGCGCTCTGGACCTTGGCCGGGGCGCGGTTGATTTCATCAGCCAGAATGATGTTGGAAAAGATCGGCCCCTTCTTGGCGCTGAATTCGCCGGTCTTTTGATTGAAGACCATGGTGCCCAGGAGATCGGCCGGCAGCAGATCCGGCGTAAACTGTATACGGCGGAAGCCGGTGCGTATCGTCTGGGCCAGGGTTTTGACCGCCAGGGTTTTCGCCAGGCCGGGTACGCCCTCGACCAGGATATGTCCCTGGGCCAGGAGACCGATGAGCAAACGGTCGACCATGTATTTCTGGCCGACGATGATCCGTTGAATCTCCTGTTGCAGCCGATCTACAAAGGCGCTCTTTTCCCGAACGCGTTCCTGAATCTCTTGAATTTCGAATTGCATAGTTTTTGTTCCGTGGTTGTGTACGGAAGTATTTTTACGTAACCAGTCGAAAAGGGTTCCCGCTCGGAGGCGAAGAATCCCTGCCGGCTGTGCCGGCACTGCCGGCGGCGCCGGCACACAAAGAATAAAATACAATCGCCGCTTTGCCAAGCCCCAAAGATAAGGATAGGACGAAGTCGCGACGAATCGATGATAGGTACCGGCGCATGATGTCATCCGGGTATTTTTATGGATTGTGGTGCCTTGGCACTGCCTTGTGCAGGGAGCCTCGACTCGCGGGGACCGGACCGCCGAGGTGGCCCGGAGAAAAGCGGCGTCGAGCCGCCGCACTCCAAATACGTCGTACGTTACATCGAGATTTCCGCCCTGGCATAGGATCTGCAATGGTATGCCGCGTAAACGCGGAACAAACCTCGTGATTTTTTTTGCGAGGTCGTCTTTCTTGCTTCCTGGTGTATTTTCGGGGAACCAACGGAGAGCTCAGCCGTACTAAACCATCTGTTGGTGGGGCGTAATGTCATGGGAGAGACACGTCCAAACAAAATTACGACCTTGACGGAGCGCCCGGCCTCTGCTAACTTTATGGCTTTTATGTATTTGTTTCTGTAACCGCAGGAAAGGCAGTCTCCGGCGGCCTGGGAGTGTCGGGAGAAACGTATCCGGACACCGACGGCCGCACCCGGGAGAAGGATCTTTAGCGAAACCCTCCGGTTTCGCTGATTTCGCAGGAGGCAAGCTTTGATAGAAGTAGAAAACTTATCCAAATCATTTAATGGCCTGAAGGCCATCGACGGAGTCACTTTCCGTGTGCAAAAGGGAGAGATCCTGGGCTTTTTAGGTCCGAACGGCGCCGGAAAGACGACGACCATGCGTATTATCACCGGCTACATGCCGGCCAGCGGCGGTCACGCCCGGGTTGCCGGCTATGATGTTTACAGCCAGTCGCTGGAGGCCCGAAAACATATCGGTTATTTGCCGGAAAATCCTCCGCTCTACCCGGAAATGACGGTGCGTTCCTATCTTCGATTCGTATCCAGGATCAAAGGGGTCCCCGCCAAGCTGCGGGAATCGGGGGTGAACGATGTCATTGAAAAGTGCCGACTGCAGGAAGTGGCTCACCGGATCATCGCCAAACTCTCCAAAGGCTATAAACAGAGGGTCGGTCTGGCGCAAGCCCTGCTGGCCGATCCGGACGTTCTCGTTCTGGACGAGCCCACCATCGGCCTGGATCCCAAACAGATCAACGATGTACGCCAGGTGATCAAGAACCTGGCCGGCTCCCATACGGTCGTTCTTTCCACCCACATCCTGCCGGAAGTCAGCATGACCTGCAGCCGGGTTGTGATCATCGACAAGGGTAAGATTATCGCGGAAGACACACCGGAGAATCTCACCACCAAACTGCGCGGTGCGGAAAGGATCTATGTGGAGGTCGCCGGCCCCATCGAGGCAGTGAAGTCGGCCCTGGAGGCAGTTTCCGGGGTGAACAAGGTCCTGATCGAAGGGCAGAACAACGAGATCGCCAAATTTCACGTGGAGAGCCAGCTCAGCCGCGACGTTCGCCGCGACCTGGCGGCGGCCGTCGTCCATGGCGGGTTCGGTCTGCTGGAGATGCGCACCGTGACCATGAGTCTGGAGGAGGTCTTCATCCAACTGGTAACTTCGGAGGATCACTCCGGGGTTCAGGCGGCATAAGTTCTGCGAATAAGGAATAACCTATGAAAAATATTCTGGCTATTTTCGAGAGGGATTTCAAATCCTATTTCACCTCGCCGATCGCTTATGTGGTTCTTACCATATTCGTCCTGTTGGCGGGACTTTTTTATACGAACATCTTCACCGCCGTCGTAGAACAATCGATGATGCAGGGGATGCGCTCGCAGCAGATGGGCCAACCTCCGCAACCGATCGACGTACCCAGCATCGTCGCCCGCAGTTACTTCGGCACCCTGAGTGTGGTCCTGCTCTTCATGATCCCCATGATCACCATGGGTCTTTTCTCGGAGGAGAAAAAGCGGGGAACGATCGAACTCCTGTTGACCTCGCCGCTGACCAATCTACAGGTGGTACTGGGCAAGTTCTTCGCCGGCCTGGCTTTCTTCTGCTGCATGCTGGGACTGTCCATGCTGCTCATCGGCACACTGTTCATCTATTCCAAACCGGATTTCGGTCCGATCTTTTCCGGTTATCTGGGTCTGCTGCTCTATGGCGCCAGCCTGGTGGCCCTGGGCATGTTCGTTTCCACCCTGACGGAAAACCAGATCATCGCGGCCGTATTGGGTTTCGGTATGATACTGATTTTATGGATCGTCGATGCCTTTGCCGGCTCGACGGGAACGGTGATGCAACAGATCATCAGTTATCTCTCGGTCATCCAGCATCTGGAAGATTTCATCAAAGGGGTGGTGGATACGCCGGGAATCATTTTCTACATCAGCCTGGCGATATTCGGAATCGTTTTGACCTATCGTTCTGTTGAATCTTATCGGTGGAGGGGCTAATGAAAAAGATTCTGGACAACCTCGCTTGGATCGGCCTCGCACTTCTTCTGGCCGGATTGACGCTCTACTCCCTAGAGGACATATGGAGCCTGACGGCCAAAATCCTGGCTATCACCGGTGCGGTCCTCTTTCTGGGCGGTGCCGCCCTCAACTACCGGCAGATGGTCGCAAGTCTGCGCAGTCGTTCGACGCTGCTGGGCGCACAATCGCTCCTCTCCGTGGTCATCGTTCTCGGCATCCTGGGGCTGATCAACTTCCTGGGACAGCGTCACCCCAAGCGTTGGGACCTGACGGCCCAGGGACAATTCTCTCTCTCTTCCCAGACGGTCAACGTACTCAAGGACCTGAAAGCACCCGTGGTGATCAAGGCCTTTTTTGAAGGGGGAGAGTACGCCCCGCTTCGCGATCTGCTAGTCGAGTTCCGCAGCATCACGCCGCAGATCAGCTATGAATTCATCGATCCCAACAAGAAGCCGCAGGTCGCCAAGCAGTATGGCGTAAAGACATACGGCACTTTCACCAATCCCTTTACCGGCACTTCGGCCAAGTTCGGGACCGTCGTCCTGGAGACGGGGAAGAAGACGGAAAAGATCGAGAAGCAACAGGAACCCATCAAGGAGGAAGATCTGACCAACGCCCTGATCAAGACGACCCGCGAAGGTTCCAAGACCGCCTATTTCCTGGACGGACACGAAGAGAAGACGCCCGACAGCCAGGAAGAAACGAGCTACAGCAGCGCCAAGGCCCAGATGGAGAAGGAAAACTTCGTGGTCAAGACCTTGAACCTGGTGCGGGAAAATGCCGTTCCCGCCGACTGTAACCTGTTGATCATTGCCGGTGCACAGAAGGCGCCCTTCCCCCAGGAACTCGATCTGATTGGGAAGTACCTCGATGCCGGAGGCGCCCTGCTTCTGCTGACCGATCCGGAGCCGGCCCCCGGTTTCGAGGAGCTGCTGAAGGGGCGCGGGGTGGATGTAGGTAAAAATGTGGTGGTCGATGTCAGCGGTGTTGGTAGGCTTTTCGGCGCCGGGCCGGAGATTCCCCTGGTCGCCAATTATCCGTCGCACCGAATCACCGACAAATTCCGGGCCATGAGCTTCTATCCCCTGGCCCGCTCGGTCTCGCCTGCGGCCAACATTCCCACCGGCTACAAGGTGGAAAAGCTGCTGGAAACCAATCCGCAGAGCTGGGCGGAGACCGGAGATCTGAAGGGATCCATCCAGTTCGACGAAGGGAAGGACCTGCAGGGCCCGGTCAGCCTGGGAGTCGCGGTCACCAAGGAGAAGGGTGCCTCGACAGAGGCGGCCGATAAAGACAAACCGGCCGCCGGCAAGCAGAGCCGCATCGTGGTGGTCGGGGATTCCGATTTCGCCAGCAACCGCTTTTTCCGGCAGCAGGGAAACGGGAACCTCTTCCTGAATATGTGCAACTGGCTGGCTGCCGACGAGGACCTGATCTCCATACGGCCCAAGGACCCACAGGACAAGCGGGTGGTTTTAACGAGTTACCAGTCCAAGCTCCTTTTTTACATCTCGGTGGTCTTCATGCCCCTCGCCGTCCTGGCGGCGGGTGTGATCGTATGGCTACGACGCAAGCGTCTGTAGCGCTTTTATCGAAAGAAAACATGGGGGCCGGAGATTGCTGCGGCCCCCTTTTTTTACGATTCGGCAAAGGATATAGCTTCCATGAAATTACGTAATACACTCATCATGCTGGCAATATTGATCGCCCTGGGTGCCTTCGTCTACTTTTATGAAATCGAGGGCGGAAAAAAGCGGGAAGAACAGGAAAAGACGGAAAAGAAGATCTTCCAGCTGGAGGAATCCAAGGTCCAGGAAATCACCCTGATCTCCGCCGAGGGAGAGATACAGGCCAGGCGGGAAGGGAGCGGATGGAAGATCGTCAAACCCATCGAAACGGAGGGCGAGGAGTACGAGTGGAATACGATGGCCCGCACCCTGGCCGAGGTGTCGGTGGAAAGCCGGCTGGAGGGGGAGAAAGATCTGAAAAGCTTCGGTCTGGAACCGCCACGGCTCAAGGTGGTGGCCAAAGCCGGAGGCCCGGACCAGGAACTCTCCTTCGGAGAGGACAATCCGACACAGACCGCCGTTTATGCCAAATCTCCGAAAATGACCGATGTCGCCATGGTCACTTCCAGCCAGTTCCAGCCGTTCCACAAAAAGCTCTTCGATCTGCGGCAAAAGGCGGCCCTGAAATTCAATCAGGACGAGGTCCAGGAGATAACTCTGCGAAATCCGCAAGGGAGTTTGCAGTTGCAAAAGGAGGGGGAGGACTGGAAGATCAAGTCCCCCATCCAGGCCAAGGCGGATAAAAGCGAGATCAGCTCCTTCCTCTCCGGTTTGTCCGGGACCGTCAAGGAATTCATCGACAAGGCGGACCCTTCGCTGGATAGCGGTCTGGCAAGCCCAGCCTACGACGTGACCCTGGTGGTAGGGAAAGATCGGGCCATCAAACGCCTGCAGATAGGCAAAATCAAAGCCGCCGGGACACCCACGTCCACCACGCTTCCTGAAAAGGGGAAGAAGGAGGCGAAGCCGGCCGTACCCACCCTCGCCGATACGCCTTCGGATGCCACCTTCTACGCCAAGGACGATTCGCGCCCGGCCATTCTGGTCGTGGATAAATATCTGGTGGAACGGTTCGACAAGAAATTGGACGATTTCCGCGACAAGACCATCGTCTCCATCACCCGCGACAAGCTGAAGAAGATCGAGCTGATCGACGGCGGTAATACGATCACTCTGATCAAGGAAGCGGACGGTTCCTGGCTTACGCCGGATAAGAAGAAGAAGGCCAAGGAAGATCAGATCCTCTCGCTGCTCTCCGCTGCGGAATACAACAAGGCCAAACGGCTGGTCGAGCCTAAAATCGACCCGGAGGTCACCGGTCTCGGGCCTTCCTCGGCACGGGTGATTTTCGAGCAGGAAGGTCTGCCGCGTCAGGAGTTACTGCTGGGAAAAGAGATCGAGGATGGAGCCTATGTCAAGCTGGCGGACGAGCCGGGAGCCAAGATCGTGGAGAAGGATTTCCCCGCCAAGTTCAGGCTCAAGGCCGCCGATCTGCTGACCGACAACACCCCCGCCAAGAAGTGACGGATCGTGTGGAGATGCGGAGTACCAGAGAAGAGAATCAGGTTACAGCAACACCGCCTGCAGACGACAAACTCAGCCTGGTTTTCGGCGATGGGTTCTGTAAGCGTATGTTTTGGTAGACAGTGTGGAAACTTGAGGGGCGCTTGGTGGAGATACCTCCAGGGCGACCGCAAGGGTCGCCCCTACATGAATTGCCTGGGAAAGGTATGTAATTCCGCGTTTACGCAGCATCCCATGGATCCGTGAAAGCCTGTATTTACGCGGCACCGCCTAAAGGCGGAACTACAAACACAATCCGTTTTTCTATCATCATCGATTTTATGCGGGATCGCCACACCCCAGCGCGGCAGGAGAACATGGATTATTAGAAATTCTTTTCTTTATCAAACAATCCGGCGATGCAAGGAAGAGGACAGGGATACACATCCTTTCCCTTGCCGCACTGGGGTGCAGCGCTCCCGACATTTATTGCGACGTCGATTGAGGATCCGGTTCCTGGCGATAGAACGAAAGGCAGCTGTCGCCCACTCGATGACGGCGATAACAGTGCAGAGATCCGCAGACATCCGGCAGGGCTTTCTTTGCCGGATGTTCGGCGATCACCATGCCATCGGGGGATACCAGGAGGCCGCAGTCGATACCGGTCAGTGTTTCCTTGTAAAGCTTGTCTTCCTGGTACGGCGGGTCCAGAAATATGATGTCGAAGCGATCGCCCTGGCCTGACAGCTTTTTCAGAGCCAGGGGTACGGAAAGGGCCAGGACGAAAATCTCCTCTTCCGCCCGGCATCTTTTCAGATTCCCCTGCAGACAACGCAGGGCGGACGCCTCCTTCTCCACCACCACCACACGTCCGGCGCCGCGGGAGTATGCCTCCAACCCGATGGATCCGCTGCCGGAAAAAAGGTCGAGAAAACGACTGCCTTCCACGCAAGGCGCAAGAATGTTAAAAAGGGATTCTTTCAGCCGGTCGGATGTCGGGCGCAGGGCAAGTCCTGACGGACACTCCAACCGGTGACCTCGCAACGATCCGGCAATCACCCGCATACGAACATCTCTTCTCCGTCCGGATAACCGTCAGGACAGAAATTTTAATAGATGGTAGTTTTTCTTTCCCTTGCGCAGGACGGCGATACGTGAAGAGCATAGAGAGGCCTCGGTCAGTCTGGCCGTTTCCGATTCCACCCGGTCGTCGTTGAGATAGAGGCCGTTGTTCTGGATCATCCGCCGGGCTTCGCCCTTGCTGGCAAAGACACCGGTCTCGATCATGACCTCGATCAAGGGGCGCTCCTGGGATAGGACCTCAAAAGGTATTTCGCTGGAGGGCATTTCGCTGAAGATTTCCTCCAGGGTGGCATCGTCCAGTCCTTCCAGCGACCCGCCGAAAAGGGCCTGGCTGGCGCGTATGGCCCCATTCAGGGCATCCTGACCATGAACCAGCCGGGTAATCTCTTCGGCCAGCCTACGCTGGGCGCCTCTCTTTTCGGGGGCTGTCTGAATCTGCTTTTCGTATTCCTCGATCTCCTCCTGGGGAAGGAAGGTGAAGAACTTGAGATAACGGACCATGTCGGCATCCGCCTGGTTGATCCAGAACTGATAAAATTTGTAGGGCGAGGTCCGCTGGGCATCGAGCCAAACATTGCCGGATTCGGACTTGCCGAACTTGGATCCGTCGGTCTTGGTGACCAGAGGGAAGGTGGCCCCGTAAGCCTGTTTTTCCCTGAGACGCCGGATCAGGTCGATTCCGGCGACAATGTTCCCCCACTGGTCGCTCCCGCCGACCTGCATGCGGCAGTCATAGTGATCGGACAGGTGGAGAAAATCGTAGGACTGCAGCAGGCTGTAGGTAAATTCGGTGAACGACATCCCCTGATCGCGGTCCTGTACCCGCTGGCGTACCGATTCCTTAGCCAGCATCATGTTGACGGAAAAGTGTTTTCCGATGTCGCGCAAAAAGTCGACCAGGGGCAAGGAACAGAGCCATTCGGCGTTATTGACCATACTGGCGGCATAGCGGCCGCTGAAATCGAGGAAACGTTCCAGTTGCCGGCGAATGCCCTGGGCATTGATCTCCACCTGTTCCTTGGTCAGCAGTTGACGCTCCGATGTTCGTCCGCTGGGATCGCCGATCAGTCCGGTACCGCCGCCTACCAGGGCGATGGGTTTATGGCCATGCCGCTGGAAGTGCATCAGGCCGATGATGGGCAGCAAACTGCCGATGTGCAGGCTATCGGCCGTCGGATCGAACCCACAGTATAAGGAAAAGGATTCCTTTTCCAGCAGATCGCCCAGTTCTTCATGTGTCGCCTGATTCAGCAGGCCACGCCAGTCCAGTTCCTGAAAAAGCCTCATAGTAGTAAGCACCTCAAACAAAAAGAAATAATATTACAGCAGAGTACCCGCCGCTGATAAGGATGCATTTTAGCGCTCGAATCCATGTTACAATTATCAGTAAATTTTGTATTTACCTATTTGCTTTAAAGGAAGCAAGCCTATTCATCGAATACGTCGAATTTTGCGGTCCGGTCGGCGGAGAATAGGAACAGACGTCCATATGGGAGGTACCGAATGGACAGGCAGAAGATACTCGATTTACTGAAAAGTTACAAAGAGGACAATTCTTCGAAAAAAGGGATTATTGCCTTGGGTCTGTTCGGTTCCTTTGCACGAGAGCAGCATACCGAAGAGAGCGATGTCGACATTATGATAAAAACCGTGGATGCCAATCCCTTTATCATCGTACACATAATAGAAGAATTGGAAGCTGAGCTCAAATTGCCGTTGGATATCGTGCGGTTACGAGAGGGAATGAATCCTTTTTTGAAAAGACGGATCGAAAGAGATGGAATCTATGTTTGACAAGTAGTTGACCATCTCCATCTTACGACAGATTGCGCAAGCATTGGAAACCATTTCGTCAAGATTTTCCGAGATAGATGCCGTGCAGGACTTTACGGATTCTCCTTCCGGAAAAGAAAATTTATCCGGGATTTAGAGTAAGATAGTCTCTCCATGCTTCACCCGCTTCACCGATCGCCAGAAGCGAATATGCTATACGGAACCTGCTTCGGAAAGTGGCTGGAATTTTCTCCCCCCGACGACAGCCGGTGTTTCCGCCCGGAACCGAACTCGACAGGCGTTTTTTGGCTCTCTTCCTCCGGTCACGATGTGTGTGCGACGACCGGGGTAAAGGTTGCTATTTTGGCCTCACTCCATATATGATTGGGAACAAAATTTTACCGAATGATTCTAGAAGACTTATGATAGGAAATGGTTACAAAAAAATTTTACTTTTAGGATAAAGGGTATGAAACAGATGACAAGTCGAAGACAATTTCTCAAAGGAGCCGCCTTTGCCTCCGCCGGTCTGCTGATCGTCCCGAGGCATGTACTCGGCGGCAACGGCTATACCGCTCCCAGCGATCAGCTGACCAAGGCCATCATCGGCGTGGGAGGCATGGGGCGTGGACACATCCCTTACGAAGGAACAAAACTCCTGGCGATATGCGATGTGGATAAGAATCACTTAAAAGAGATCCTGGACCGGTCCGGCAAAGATGTAAAAGGGTATGAAGACTATCGGGAAGTTCTGCAGAGGAAGGATATTGACGTTATCCATATCGCCACACCGCCGCATTGGCACGGCCTGATGTCCATCGAGGCCGCCAGGGCCGGCAAGGATATCTGGTGCGAAAAACCCATGACCCGAACCATCGGCGAGGGGATTCGTGTCGTGGACGAGATCAACAAATACGGACGCATGTTCCGCCTCAATACCTGGTTTCGCTTCAAGGACACCTTCTATGGATTGGGGACCGACGTCAAACCTTTGAAGAAGGTGATCCAGAGCGGTGTTCTGGGATGGCCGCTCAAGGTGACCGTCAGCGGGATCACGGGATACGACTGGAAATTCTACTGGAGCGGACGGACCGATCTCGCACCCATGCCGGTACCGCCGGAACTCAACTACGATATGTGGCTGGGGCCCGCCCCTTACAAACCCTACAATCCGGAAAGGGTCCATTCCAAGTTCCGGGGCTACTGGGACTATGATGGAGGCGGCCTCGGCGATATGGGACAGCACTATCTGGATCCGGTGCAGTATCTGCTGGGAAAGGACGACACCAGCCCGATACGGGTGGATGTGGATGCCCCGCAGCAACATTACGACGCCGCCGGAAGCTGGCGCAGCATCGAGTACACCTATGCCGACGGCTGCAAGATCATCCTGGATGGGGAAAACCGCCGCACCGACGCCGCCTATATCGAAGGACCGAACGGCAAGATCTTCCGCGGTTTCAAATCCGACATCCCCGATCTGCAGAAATTACTGGAAACCCTGCCCGATCCTGAGCCACAGATCGGCACCTTCTCCGACTCCGTACGCAGCCGGAAAAAATTTGCCTTGAATGAGTGCAACGGACATCGCTCCAGCACCATCGTCAACCTGGGAGTGATCGCCCTGCGTCTGGGCCGCACCCTGCATTACGACCCGGTGGCCCAACGTTTCCACGACGATGAAGCCGCCAATCGACTGATCCATCAACCCATGCGTGCCCCGTGGACACTCTAACCGGAGAGGTAACTTACATGAAAACGAGATATCCAGTTTTACTTTTTTGCTTCCTACTCATATTCGGCTCCCTGGCGGGATGGGCTCAGGACCAACGAACCCTGTCTACACGTGTGGCCGACGTTTTGGCCCAGTTTCCCGCCGACAACTCCATCCATCGCGACCGGTTGGGCAAGGAGATTGTCGATCTGGGACCGGAAGGGATTGCCGACATCACCCGTCGCTTGCTGCCGGCCGGAACTGGTAACGACACCAGCATCCGTTTTGCCGTCAACGCCATGGCCGCAGCCGCAAGCCAGTTCGGAGAGGAAACCAGACGCGCGGCAGCGGAGAAAGGGTTGATCAGTGCCCTGGCATCCGCTTCCGATGTCGAGGTGAAGACCTTTCTGCTGACGCAACTGCGCCTGGTCGGCCGGGAGGAGGCGGTAGCAGCGGTGAAGCCTCTGCTGCTGCATGCCGATCTGTTCGAACCGGCCACCCAGCTCATGCTCTCGATCGGCAATACCACCGCCAAACAAGCTTTGCTTTCAGCCCTGGGACAATCCAAGGATGCCAATCAGATCACACTGGTGAAGGCCCTTGGTCAATTGAAGGTGGCAGAAGCCAATCAATCCATCATCGCCCTGGCCGGTTCCGGCAACCTCAATCTGCGCCGCACGGCTCTGGCTGCCCTGGCCGGGATCGCCTCGGCCGACTCGTACCTGACTCTCTCGGGTGCCGCCCGCAAGGTGGCCTTTCGTTATGACACTGCCAACGCCACGGCTGCCCTGCTTACCTATGCCCGTAATCTGGGAGAAAAGGGGGACCTGGCCCTTTGCGAACGCATCTGCCGGCTGGTGATGCGTAATGCCATCGACAAGGACCGGTTGCCCAGCAATTCCGAAGCCCTCGGTATCCTTGCCGAATACAAAGGGTACGATGCCCTGGCCGACCTGCTGTTGGCCGTCGATAATCCGGATAAAGCCTATCGCACCGCCGCCCTGAATTTCGCGGAGAAGATCACGGGCCCGGCCGCCCAGCGTCGATGGATAGCCAAGGCTAAGACGGCAGCCCCGGAGACTCGCGCCGAAATCATCGACATGCTGGGGCGCCAGAAAGATCCGCGCACTTTACCGTTCCTGCTCTCTTCACTCCAGGCCCCGGAGGCGCCGGTGGTCCTGGCGGCGGCGGAAGCCCTGGCTAAGATCAAGAAAGCGGAGGCCATCGGCGACTTGCTGCCTCTGCTTAAAACCAGACCGGCCGAAGAGACTAAGGGCATCACCAACGTACTGATGTGGATCGTCGACGAGAGACATCTCGATCCGCTGGTCGCCCAGATGGACGGTCTGTCGCCTGCCGCCAAGGCCGGCACGATCGATATCATCGGCGCCAAAGCGGGGAAGCGCTATTATGAGAAGGTTCTGGCTTCGACGAACGATTCCAACGCCGACGTCAAGATGGCCTCCTTCCGGGCACTGAAACACCTGGTGGGCGCCAAGGATATCCCTGTTTTGCTCCGGATGCTGGAATCTTCGGCGGATCCGGAACAGGTGAAAGAGATCCAGAATGCCCTGGTGCAGGCCGCTAATCAGATCGAGCCGGCCCAGCTGCGGGCCAAACCCATTCTGGAGGCGATGAAGAGCTCCGGCAAACAGGACCAGATCGTGGAAATCCTTCCCCAGATAGGCGGTAAAGATGCTTTGCAGATGGTGGCCGAACGATTCGAGAAGACGGAAGGGAATTCGAAAGAGACCGCTTTCCGGGTCCTGACGCAATGGAAAGATCCGGAAGCCGCTCAGAAGCTGTATGCCATCTGTGCCGCCGGCGACGGCAAATACCGCAAGGAGGCCTTCAGCGGATTTCTGCGGCAGATCTCCATGTCCGATCTGCCCGGTGATCAGAAGGTTCTGCAGCTGCGCAAGCTTCTTCCTTTCACCACCGACGCAGCCGGAAAACGTTCCATCCTGAGGGCTCTGGAACGGGTAAAAAGCTTCCAGAGCTTTCTGATTGTTTCCCGGTTTATGGATGATGCGGAGATCGCCAACGATGCCGCCTGGTCTACCATGCGGATTGCTCTTCCTTCCTCCGCCGGCAAGGACGGGCTGAGCGGGGCTTTGGTGCGGGAAGCGCTCAACAAGGTGCTGCAGACGCTGAGCGGATTCGAAAGCGACTACAACAAAGAGAACATCCGCGCTTATCTGAACGTCATGCCCAAAAACGAGGGTTTCGTCCCGCTGTTCAACGGCAAGGATCTGACCGGATGGAAAGGCCTGGTGGAAGATCCGCTGGCCCGGGCCAAGATGACGCCGGAAGAACTTGCCGGCAAACAGGCCGAAGCCAACCAGAAGATGGGCAACAACTGGTCGGTCCGCGACGGGATGATCGTTTTCAACGGCAAGGGACAAAACATCTGCACCGTAAAAGACTATGCCGATTTCGAGATGATCGTCGACTGGCGCATCACCAAGAGCGGCGACAGCGGGATTTATCTGCGGGGCACGCCCCAGGTCCAGATTTGGGATCCGGCCCGCACCGATGTCGGCGCGCAGGTCGGTTCCGGCGGTCTCTATAACAACCAGAAGAATCCCAGTAAACCGCTGGTCTTTGCCGATAATCCGGTCGGAGAATGGAATACCTTCCGCATTACCATGATCGGCGAAAAGGTGACCGTCTATCTGAATGGCGTGAAGGTAGTCGACAACACAACGATGGAGAATTACTGGGACCGCAAACAATCCATCTTTCCCAGCGGCGCCATCGAGCTGCAGGCCCATGGCACCGACCTGGCTTTCCGGGATATCTACGTGAAAGAACTCTCTGAAAAAGAATTCAATCTGACCGACGAGGAAAAGGCCGAAGGCTTTGTTTCCCTCTTCAACGGCCGCGATCTGAGCGGCTGGGTGGGCAATAAGGTCGACTACCAGGTGGAAAACGGCACTATCACGCTGCACCCCCAACCCGGCAGCCGCGGCAACCTCTATAGCGAAAAGCAGTACAGTGACTTCCAGCTGCGATTCGAATTCCTGTTGACCCCCGGGGCCAATAACGGCATCGGAATCCGGGCTCCTCTGGAAGGAGATGCCGCTTACGCCGGCATGGAGGTACAGGTGCTGGACGACACCGCTCCCATCTACGCCGAACTGCAGGAGTACCAGTACCACGGATCGGTATATGGAATCCTGCCGGCCAAACGAGGACACCTCAAGCCGCTGGGCGAGTGGAACGTGGAAGAGATCACCGCCAGGGGTTCCCATATTCAGGTCAAACTCAACGGGGTGCTGATCGTCGATGGCGATCTGCGCGAGGCCAGTAAGAACGGGACCCTGGATCATCGCGATCATCCCGGAATACAGCGCACCAGCGGCCATATCGGTTTCCTGGGACACGGCAGCGTGGTAAGCTTCCGCAACCTGCGCATCAAAGACCTGTCTCAATAACCCACCCAGAAGCACGAAGCATGGGGCGACGCACACAGTCGCCCCATACTTTCCCCCTCTCACAATCTCGCCCGTAGAGCGGACCTCCACTGTTTCCTGTCAATCATCCGTTTTCTGGCGTCCCCGGTGGATTGACGGAGCTTTACTTTTCATGGTAAAAGTAAAGCAAGCGCAGGAGAAGACATGCCGATCGTAAAAATGAGTTCCAAAAACCAAATTGTTCTCCCCAGAAATGCGCGGGAGGCCATGA
>CAZKYN010000024.1:0-21689 GCA_964556675.1 uncultured Syntrophaceae bacterium | reverse complement strand
ACGTTTAACCCTGCCTCTTTTTCCGCAAGCGAGGCGAAGACCTCTTTGGTTGCCCCGCATTTTAAACATCCATATTCGTATGTCGGCATAATTCACCTTCCTTTGATCAGAACCGCTTTCGCCCCGGCCTTTGATACAGCCTTCTCGACTTCGTCAACAGACGCGAACGAAGGGTCTAAAGTGACTTTCATTTGATTCGTAACAGGATTAAAGCTGAGATTTTTAACACCTTTCAGGGCCTTTACCCGCTTCTCCGCCATCCGGCCTTCGCAGGAGCAGGACATACCATCTATTCTGAACACCAATGAATCTAAGCCGGCCCCGCCGTCGTCACAATGTTCAGGAGCATTTACTTCAGGAGTTGAAAAGCAGGACGCTTGGGCTGCTGCCGTGGGGAAGGTCGGGAAGACAACTTTCTGATTTGACTCTGCGCCCGCACAGCATCCGGAATTCTTCGCACTCTTGAGTATTGGAATAGAGGAAGCTGGCTTTTCCGAACTGCAGCATGAGGCAGTTCCAATTATTCTAAACGGCGAAGTCGACTCCGAGGCGGTCTGAATTGCACTCGTGGCCTGGCCTGTTGATAAAATTTCCGCAGACTTGACAGGACCCCGCCACTTAAGCAGCCTCAGCGCATTGGCGATTACAAAAAGCGCACTGGCCTCATTGAGAAGCAATCCTGTGACCAGTCCCAGGTAACCCAGCAGGGCCATCACGACCATGAAGGCCACATTGACCATGGACACCCAAATGTTCTGCCGGATGTTCCGGACAGACTGATTTGAAAGTTCACGCAAATAGGCTATTTTGCCGAGATCATCGGACATCAGGACAACATCTCCGGCTTCGATAGCGATGTCTGTCCCTGCGGCTCCCATGGCGATGCCGACATCGGCTACGGCCATGGCCGGCGCATCATTGATTCCATCCCCGACCATCGCTACCATTCCATATTTCTCCCGGAGCTTGCGAATAGCGTCCACTTTGTCCGTGGGTAAGAGCTGGGCGTTGAATTCATCTACGCCCAAACGGGCGGCTATGGCCCTGGCGCTTCGCTCATTATCTCCGGTGAGCATCACGGTCCTTACGCCTGCGCTTTTGAGGCGTTCAAGAGCTTCGTGTGCG
This sequence comes from uncultured Syntrophaceae bacterium, assembly GCA_964556675.1. Taxonomy (GTDB): domain Bacteria; phylum Desulfobacterota; class Syntrophia; order Syntrophales; family UBA4778; genus JBDKTK01. The sequence goes on along the minus strand of CAZKYN010000024.1, from coordinate 20,564 downwards.
CCGGGGCGCAAAGTGTCAGAAATCCCTATAAGACCGGCCAGTTTACCTTCAATGCCCAGCAGTACGACCGTCTTGCCCTCATCTTCCAGTCTGGCAACTTTGCTTTCGGCTTCTCCAATCCCGATTCCCTGCTCTTCAAGACTCCGGGGGCTCCCGAGAATGCAATTCAATCCCTGAACCATTGCGGTTACACCCCTGCCCGGCGTTTCAAGGAAGCTTTCCATGGGCTTCCCGTTAATAAACTCGTTCTCCCGGGCCTTTCGGACGATAGCTGCCGCCAACGGGTGCCCCGACCTCGATTCGAGGGTGCCGGAAATATCAAGCACATCCTGCTCGCTTCTATTGCCGAACGTGAGTATGTCGGTCACCTCAGGCCGCCCGATGGTCAGTGTACCGGTTTTATCGAAAGCTATTACCTTCACATGATCGACAAGTTCGATATAGGCGCCGCCTTTGAAAACCGTGCCGTTATGGGCAGCCTTGGCCATGGCGGCAACTATCGCAACAGGCACCGAGAGGGCGAGCCCGCACGAGCAGGACACAACAAAGACGACCAATCCCCTGTAAAGAAAGGGGGCCCACTCATAACCCATGAAAAGGGGCGGTATAACGGCCACCAGTATGCCCAAAACGAACATTGCAGGTGTGTAGTAGACTCCGAACGCATCCGAAAACCTCTGCAGCTTGCCTTTTTTTGCCTGGGCTTCTTCCACGGAACAGATAATCTTGGAGAGCATTGTCTCGGAAGCGGGCTTCTGAACTTGGACCTCGAGGGACCCGTTTTGGTTAATAGTACCTGCGAAAACATCTCCTCCTGATTTTCTCAACACCGGAATTGGTTCACCGGTTACAGCGGATTGATCAACATAAGACGTACCCCTCAGAACCCGCCCGTCTACAGGGATGCGCTCGCCCGGCCGTACCACAACGACATCTCCCACAGATATCTGCTCTATGGCGCGCACCTGTTCACCGGAACCTGTTTTAACCAGCGCTTCCCTGGGCATCAGCTCTGTGAGGGAGCGCAGCGCTCCACGGGCTTTATCAACGGCATAGGATTCGAGAACGTCTCCCAGAGAATATACGAATATCAGGACAGCCGATTCCCCCCACATACCCAGCAGCATTGCACCTACTGAACCTATCAGCATGAGTAAATGAATTGTGGGAGTCAGATTGACAAGCGCAATAAGCGCTTTTCTCGCGGGATAATAGACGCCGGTCAGGACAGAAAGAATGTAGAATCCAATACTGACCGAAGGAGGGTAGCCCATTCTCTCAAAGATAAAAGCTACAAGAGCTAAAATACCGCACCCGTAAAGGGCCAGTTGCTGTTTCTCTCGCCACCAGGTGCTGCGCGGGCCCTTGCTCTTCTGCATTGATGCCCTCATCCCTGTTTCCGAAACCGACCGGATGATGTCCTGAACTGTTACTGTACCAGTGTCGTATAAGACGCGTAACTGGTGAGTAATCGGGTTTATATCGAAATTTTGGACTCCATCAAGAGCCCTGAGCTTTTTCTCAATGAGGGTTGCCTCACAACCGCATTCCATACCTTCGATTTGAAATAAGACTGTTCCGGAGCCACTATTTTCCTTACCGAGCATAACTAAATTCCCCACTTCAAATAAATTTCAGCAGCATTCAGCTGCATTCCCGGTATTCGCGGTTATTGAAAAGCCTTCACCTTCATCCGATTGGATAAAATCAATGCAGACAGGCTTTATTTTCTCCAAGAGATCTTTTTCAATTACAAATGTGAGCCCCTGATCAGTGTAAATAAAATCGTTTTCGTTTGACCCATCCAGGGCCATTGCAAGGGAGGATCCTCAACAACTGCTCTGGAGTATTATTCTAATCGGTGATGGCTTTTCCTGCTTTGCCATGATTTCCTTTATTGCGGCACCCGCTTTTTCTGTTATTTCAATCATCATAACCTCCATTGGTAGTTGAAATAATCAATTACTATTCTGCTCCGAGTTTTCTGTTGATCTCAAGAACGCCTTCAGGCTGATAAGCAATACTTCCCGCACGGACTGGTCCATGCCGGCCAGAACCGATTGCATTCGATTAATGAGTTTATCTTCATTGCGATTAAGGAAGGATTTGCCGGAATCAGTCAATTGAACACAGCATATCCGCCCGTCTTTTTCATCTCTCTGACGCTGAGCCAGCCCCTTCTCCTCAAGACGGCTGATTATGCGTGTAGCGCCGCTTTTCGTAACCATTGCACTTTTTGCTATGTCCTGCATGGCGCATGTGTCTTTGCGCATGGCGACCCGTAATGCCCGATATTCCGCATGCGATACTCCCTCACAGCATTCATTATCCATACTATAAGATCCGAAATGATAAATGATGTCCTCTATTAAACCTGCCAGTTGTTTGGCCTCATTCATTGCATCTCTTCCTGATATGAATTTGTTCATTCCATCCCATTATTAGTTGATTTTGTCAACCTTGATTTTTTTTGTATATGGTGAACTTTTTTGTCGCTTCTTTTCGATCAAAGGCGCTCGGTCCTTTTGCGGCCATGCTTTTGCATGAGAGATGTAAGCGCGATACAAAGGGATTTTAAAAAAGAGATGTTTCCTTGGCCACGGCTTGTCAACCGGGGACGGGGCGGACCCCGGGCTACATCTCGGGAGGGTCTTCCAGGGCGCTGCGGATTATCTGAGCCCAGTCATGGATTGACAGCGGCTTGAAGACTATCTTCCTGATGCCCTTGTCCTTCACCTTGTCGGGCGTGAGTTCCGCGCTGAAACCCGTGCAGAGCACGACAGGCATTCCGGGCCTGATCTTCATGAGCTCTTCCGCAAACTTCAGGCCGGTTATCGACGGCATCGTCTGGTCGGTGATCACCAGGTCGAACGCGAGCGGATTTTTCCTGAACACTTCGAGGGCCTCGCGAGCTTTCGTCGTGGCATATACTTTGTAGCCGATGTACTCGAGGATTTCCTTCTGAAGCTTCACGATCGGCTCTTCATCGTCAACGAACAGGATCCGCTCGCTGCCGCCCTCGATTTCCGGGGCTGCTTCCTCTTCGTCCGTATCGAGCCGGTCGCAGACAGGGAAATACGCGTGCACGACAGTGCCCCTGCCGACCTCGCTTTCAATCGTCACAGACCCTCCATGGCTCTTCATAATCCCGTAGACAACCGAGAGCCCCAGCCCGGTGCCCTCGCCGGTGCCTTTCATCGTGAAGTACGGGTCGAATATCCTGCCCAGGATGACGGGGTCGATGCCGTGCCCGGTGTCCCTGATGCTGAGCCTGATGTACTCGCCGGGCCAGAGCTTGTGCTGGAAGTCGGTTTCCTCTTCCAGGTAGATGTCCTGCAGGGAGATTTCCAGGACGCCCCCTCTCTCCTGCATGGAATGGGCCGCGTTCGAGCACAGGTTCATCATCACCTGGTGGATCTGGACCTGGTCGGCCAACACCGTGCAGGGTGAAGAGTAATAGCATTCCCTGATCCTGATCGTGGAAGGCAGCGTGGCCCGGAGGAACTGTACGGCCTCCTTGATAATAGGCGTGAGCTGGACGCGCTTTTTGCCGCTTTCGGTCTGCCTGCTGAAGGTCAGGATCTGGCTGATCAGGTCCTTGGCGCGGTAGCTCGCCTTGAGCACGCTTTCGAGGTCCTGGACGGCCGGGCTCGCCTTCGGCATGTTGCGGCACAGCGCCAGCTCCGTGTAGCCCATAATCGATGCGAGTATATTGTTGAAATCGTGGGCAATGCCGCCGGCCAGGGTGCCGATGGCCTCCATTTTCTGCGACTGGCGCAGTTTCGATTCCAGCTGGCGGGTCTGGGTTATATCGCGGGCGACCCCGCAAAGTCCGATTATTTCCCCGGAACCGTTCCTGATCGGCACCCTGAAAGTCATGAACTGGCGCAGTCCGCCCTTGACGATGAGCGACTCTTCCGTTTCGACCGTCTGCCCTTCAAAGACCCTGGCATCCAGTGTCCTGATATGTTTCAGGTCTGAATCCGAGAAGATCGCGTCCGCTTTCGTCCCGATTATTTCCGAGGCCTTCATGCCCAGTATCCGCTCCATCCCGGAATTCGCAAGCGTGTACACGCCTTCGCGGTTCTTCATGAAAATGGCGTCCTGGACCGAATTGAAGATGGCCCGGAATTTCTCCTCGCTCTCCCGCAGCCCGTCTTCCGCGATCTTACGCTTAGTGATGTCCCGCGTTATCCCGACCAGGCCCTTGAGTTCGAGGTTTTCATCGTAAACGGCGCTCGATTTGACCTCCGCCCAGATCCGGCCTCCTTCGCGATGTTTGAGCTCCACGAGAAAAGTCGAGTCCCGGTATTTTTCTTTCTTCTTCTTCAACTCTTTTTTGTATGCGGCCCAGGCGCTCCCGAACGCTTCCGGGGCCAGAAAACCCGGCACTTTCTGCCGCAGAGCTTCCTCGATTCTGCAGCCGAGGAGGCTCTCAATGGAAGGGCTGACAAAAGTGACGCGCAAATCGAGATCGGCCGTCCAGATGACATCGTGGATGTTATCGGTGATAAGGCGCAGCTGCCTCTCGCTCTTCTGCAGGGCGCGCTGCGATTCCTCCCGGGCCGTTATGTCCTCGCACATGATGACGAATTCGCCCGTGTCGAGCATGACCGTGGAAAAGGTGATCGTCCGGGTGGAGCCGTCCTTGCACGTGACCTGGTTGGTCTGGTACCTGACCTGTCCGGGGCGAGCAGAGTTGAAGTCCGCTTTCCAGGCGTTCACGGCCTTTCTCCGGTCGGGGGCCTGCGGGTAGGCAAGCCTGATCCACTCCTTTCCCGTAGGGACGTCTTTCGGCTCGTATCCGAAGATCTCGGTAAAGCGGGGATTGACATACTTTATGATATTGTCATGGTCCAGGATTATCATTCCGAACGGGGCGTTGCGCAGGAAAGTATCGATGCTGCGCCTCTCAAGCCGGACTGCCTGGCGCTTGCTCCGGGCGTCCGGTATGACCTCGCCGATCGAGATTATTTCCTTCAGTCTGCCCGCATTGTCAAAGACGGGATTGTCCGTCCACCTCTGGCGCTTCAAGACTCCGTCCCTGGAAATTACCCGCCGCTCGCAGGCGAGAGCTCGCTTTTCGGTCCGCATCAACATGACCCCGTCTTCCAGGGCCCTGCGGCTGTCCTCGGGCATAATGGAATAGAAGACCATGGTGTCGGCTTCGGATTCATTCCTGCAGAAATACTTCTTGAAGGCCGTGTTGGCGAAAGTCAGCTTTCCTTCCGGCACCCAGCGGCACATCATGACGGGGGTGTTTTCGACAATAATCTGGTACTCCTCACGGCTTTTTCTCAATTCCTCCTGGAGCATGAGGAGCTCTTCGGTCTGGGACTTGAGCTGGTTTAGGATGCGGCTGACCTCATCAACGCTTATGACCTGGTCGTCATACGGCATGTCGGTTTCAGGAGTGATCGACATTTCGGAAAGCTTTTCCATCAGGTTCCCGATTGCGGCGGATTTTCGGGACCGCGCACGAATGAAGCGCGGATTTTTCCCGGTTCATGAATGAATGGGGCCTGGGAGTCAAAGCCTGGAGGGAAACAATCACGGGCATAGCATAATATGATGCGCATCAACCAGTTCCACATGAGAATGCGAGCCGCAAAAAGATGATATACGTATCGAGCAAGCTATGCCAGGTCGTATTACATGCTATATATCCCCGTGTCAATTACTAATTGGAATACCGGATGGCAGGCAGAATTGCTTAATCAAACAATTCCCAATTAATTCAGCCGCTTAGTTTTTTCAGCAGCGGGGCAGTGTTCCGGGCCGGGATGGAGTCTGCTCCCTTTCCGGCAACCTCGCCCGAGCCCACCTCGCGCTTGAAAATGTAATCGTTGGCCCGGGCCGTGAAACCGCAAGGCTTGATAAGGCCGCCGCAGCCGGAGTCTCAATCATGCGCTTTGGGTTCCAGCGGCTTCGTGCCGTATTTCTCGTATTTCAGCGTAAGAGTAAGAAGAAAGCCGATGAACGGCAGGACGGCAATTGATTTCAGGGCCAGAGGGACGCCGTAATGGTCGGCAACGACGCCGAGGATGGTGACGCAGATCCCGCCCGCCCCGATGGCGAACCCCACCATAATCCCCGAGGCTATGCCGAGGTTGCGGGGCATCAGCGTCTGGGCCATTACGATCGTGACCGAGAACGTGGAGACGATTACCATCCCGAGCGCTCCCAGGGCCATGAACAGCCACACGCCTCTCGTGAAGAAGATCAGCGGAAGGATGAACGATGAAAGCAGCATCGTCGCGCTCAGGTAGAATTTGTGCCCCCACCGGTCGGCAAGGGGCGCTCCCAGCAGGGTGCCGGCGGCGCCGCCCAGGAGGAAGACCGAGACCAGCTGGCCGGCATAGAGCGGGTCTCCCTTGAGGTGGTTTATGTAATAGAAAGGTATATAGGTCATGAGTCCGAGCTGGGTCCACGAGCGCATTACGACGATCAGGATGATTGTGAACAGCGTGAGATAAAGGCCCCCGGTATCGATTTTTTCCGGTGCAGCCGGCGGCGCCTTTTCCCCTGATGAGCCGTAGCGGATCTTTTCCCGGAAAGCCAGAAGCAGAATAACAAACAGAACGGCAGGGATGATCATAACGGGAAGGTTTTGAAAACCGAGATAATTTATGACGAAGATGGCCAGAACCGGTCCGATTGCAAACCCCAGGTTCCCCCCGACCGAAAAGACGGCCATGCCTGTTACCCGCCTGTCGCCGATAAAAAAGGACGCCGTCTTATAGCCCTCCGGGTGATAGGACGCGATCCCCAGCCCGCTGGTGACCACCAGCAGCAGCGTCCAGCCGTAGACGGAGCTTAGCGGAATAAGGGCGAGGCCCGCCCCGGCAAGGAGACAGCCCAGCGGCAGAAGAAAAGCCTTTTCCTTCTTGTCCGATATATATCCGAAAACCGGCTGGATCAGTGATGAGGTGAAATTTGAGGCCATAAGGATGATGCCCGCAGCCGTGTACGTAATTTCCAGATGGTCCTTGAGGAACGGCAGGATGGCGGGCAGGGCGCCCTGGTATATATCGGTCACGAGGTGCCCCAGGGAAAGCAGCAGCAGGACCTTGATGTCGAACTTTTTTGGCATGCTTCTCAGCGATTCAGATCATAAAAAAAGAATCTAACAGAATGGGTTGGGAAATGGAAGAGATGCCCGAAGAAACAGCTCTCCCTGGAAGAAAAAAACACGTCAAAACACAAATGAAATATGGTACACCTACCAAAAGCTCAGCGACACACCTGCAGGAAGGAGAATCTGGAATGGCTTCGGAAAGCGCTTTTGGACACCTCTGTGAATATTGGGTCGATGCAACGCAAAGGTCGGTCCTTTTCTGGGACACGATGCGCAGGCGCGGGAACAATTACGTGGATCATCTGGCTGCCGGGCAGCCGCCCGTCCTCACGTTCGATTACGAAATAATCCTGGACGGGCGCACGTTCGAGCGCCCCGTCAATTATGCCCTGGCCCGGATCGTCAGGGCAGAGGACCCCTCTGCGGGACAAAGCGGGAAGGTCGGAGCCAAAACGCCCGCCCCGAAGAGGCCCATAGTCATTATCGACCCGCGGGCGGGGCACGGCCCGGGAATCGGCGGATCAAAAAATGATTCCGAGATCGGGATAGCATTGCGCAACGGGCACCCCGTTTATTTCATAATGTTTTTTACCTCACCGGAGCCCGGGCAGACCCTCTCCGATGTGGAAGAGGCGGAGATCAAGTTCGTCGAGGAAATCATCAGGCGCCATCCCGATGCCGATCGCCCGGCCGTAATAGGCAATTGCCAGGGCGGATGGGCTTCCGCCCTGATCTGCGCGGACCGCTCGGACCTCACCGGCTTGCTGGTCCTCAACGGCGCGCCGCTGTCCTACTGGTCGGGCGTCGAGGGAGCCAATCCCATGCGCTACCTCGGGGGCCTCTGCGGCGGCGTCTGGCTCAATGACTTGCTGAGCGACCTCGGCCACGGCAAGTTCGACGGCGCGAACCTCGTTGCCAATTTCGAGAACCTCAACCCGGCCAACACCCTCTGGACCAAGCAATACAACCTCTATTCACAAATCGACACGGAAAGGGATCGCTACCTCGAGTTTGAAAAATGGTGGGGCGGCTTTTTCCTGATGACCGCCGACGAGATCCACTTCATCGTGGAAAACCTCTTCATCGGCGACAAGCTGGAGAAGGGCGAACTCGAGCTGAAGTCGGGGAGGTGCGTCAACCTGAAAAATATCGACCATCCCATCGTGGTATTCGCCTCGAAAGGCGACAACATAACTCCGCCCCAGCAGGCGCTGGACTGGATACCCCGGGTCTACAGCTCGGAAAAGGAAATCCGCGAACTCGGCCACACGATTGTTTACATCATCCACGAAAAGATCGGCCACCTGGGGATCTTTGTCTCGGGCAGCATCGCCAGGAAAGAGCACACCGAGATTATAGGCAATTTCGACCTCATAGATTACCTGCCGCCCGGGCTGTGGGAAATGAAGATCAACGAGGAGGCGGGCAAGCTCGGCGAAACCGATTTTGAGCCGGAGTTCGAGAGGCGCACGATGGCCCGGATGCTGGAGCAGGTCGGAGGGATAGAAGTCGACTGCTTCGGCGAGGAATGCGGGGATTTCCGCCGCGCGCGCGACGTCTCGGCCATGAACGATCTCATGTACAAGGCCTTCCTGCAGCCCTGGGTCAAGGCCTGCTCCACCGAGCTTTCCGGGGAAACGGCGAAAATGATGCACCCCCTGAGGGCGAAGAGGTATTTCTGCTCCGACTACAATCCGCTTTTCTGGCCGCTCCGGCTCGCCGCGCCCAAGGTTGAGGAGTATCGCGCGCCGGCAGACCCCGGCAACCCTTTCGTGAATATGGAGCGGGTCATGTCGGATGCCCTTGTCGAAGGCCTGAACCTCTGGCGAGACGCCCGGGACTTCTTCCAGGAGGAAATGTTCAGGGCGATTTACGATTCGGAGGCGCTGCGGGTCTGCCTGCCCCCGTGCGAGGCGGATAAAGCGCCTGGCCGGGCATGCCCCGTAGAGATTTCCGCAATCGCCCCGGACGATTATAAAAAAGGCGGACTGGCGGATGCCCTGGTCAGGCTGATAATTATAATCTGCGAGGCGGACAATACTTTTGACCGCAAGGAGTTCGCGGCCGCGCGGAAAGCGGCCCTGGAGTTCAAAAGCTTCCAGCCGCCGGGCCGCGCCGCCATGAAATCCATAATCCGCCGCCAGGTAAGGCTTGTGGACGGAGACAGGAGCGCCGCCATCCGCACGCTGGCCGACCTTGTGAGCGATCCGAACGAGCGCAGAGAGCTCTACCGGATCGGCGTGAAGATCGCGAGAGCCGGCAAGGGCATCGATGAAAATGAGAGGTCGGTCCTGCAGGATATCAAAAAGGCCCTGGATGTCTGAGGGGACGCCCCGGACCGCTCAGGCGGGGCCGCTCCTTTTCAATTATGAGTAAAGGAGGAGGGAGATGATCAGGAACACGAGCGCCAGCTACAGCATAATCATGCGTATCGAATTGACCAACAAGCCGGGCATGCTGGGGAAAGTGGCTTCCGCTATCGGCAAGTCCGGAGGCAACATGGGTTCCGTCGACCTGATCGGCTTCAAAAACGGATGCGTGGTCCGCGATATCGTCGTCAATGCCTCCGACCAGGAGATGATGCGGAATATCCTCTCCGTAGTGAACCAGATAAACGGCATCAAGCTGATCAACTATGCGGACCGCACTTTCCTCGCCCATGCGGGCGGGAAGATGGAGATCAAGAGCAAGATACCCCTGGCGAGCCGGGACGACCTGTCAATGGCTTACACGCCCGGGGTGGCGCGGATCTGCACAGCTATCAAGGAGAACCCCGAACGCGTTTACGACCTGACGATCAAGAAGAACACGGTAGCGGTCGTGACAGACGGGACCGCCGTCCTGGGGCTCGGCGATATCGGGCCGAGGGCCGCCATGCCGGTGATGGAGGGCAAGGCGCTGCTGTTCAAGACATTCGGCGGAGTGGATGCCTTCCCGATCTGTCTTGACACCAGGGCGCCGGACGAGATCGTAGAGACCGTCGTCAGGATCGCTCCGGGTTTTGGCGGAATCAACCTGGAAGACATCTCCGCTCCCCGCTGCTTCGAGGTGGAGAGCCGCCTCAAACAGCTGCTGGACATTCCGGTTTTCCATGACGACCAGCACGGCACGGCCGTTGTGATCCTGTCGGGCCTGCTCAATGCTCTGAAGGTCGTCGACAAGAAAATTGAAGAGGTCCTGGTAGTCGTCAACGGCCTGGGGGCCGCCGGCATTGCGGCCATCAACTTAATGAGCGCAGCCGGCGTGAAGAGGTTCATCGGTTGCGATCGCGCCGGCATCCTCTACCGGGGGAGGCGGGAGGACATGAACCCGATCAAGCAGGAAATGGCCGAGAGGACCAACCAGGAGCTTGTCAAAGGGAACCTGGCGCGGGCGCTGAAGGGCGCCGACGTGTTCCTGGGAGTTTCCCAGGGCAACTTGCTGCATGCGCGGGAAATAAAGAAGATGGCCCGGGACCCGATCGTCTTTGCCATGGCGAACCCGGTCCCGGAAATCCTTCCCGAAGAGGCCGGCAGGTATGCCCGCGTGATGGCGACCGGCAGGTCGGACTACCCCAACCAGATAAACAATGTACTGTGCTTCCCAGGTCTTTTCCGCGGCGTGCTGGATTGCCACGCCCGGGAGATCAACCGGGAAATGCTCCTGGCGGCGGCCGGTGCGATAGCCGGCAGCGTCGAGCCCGACCAGCTCATGGAAGATTACGTGATCCCGAGCGTCTTTAACCAGAAGGTCCAGGAGAACGTCTCCGCCGCGGTGCGGGAAAAGGCGATCGAAACGGGAGTTGCCCGGGTTGTGCATGAGTTTGCAATGTTCTAGCAGTTCTGTTGAAAAAGGCCCATCTGCTTCGTTGCCCTCATCTTTCGGCACTGCGGCGTACATGACAGTACGCCTCATGCCTCAAGATTTCGGGCGCCTTGCATCTGGACCTTTTTGAACAGCCCTGAAACGTGAAATATAGAAGGGCGGATTAAATGATAGCTTGCGGCGATTTTGAGATTTTTTCGGGAAACCATTCTTAAACCGGGCGAAGCGCCCGCAAATCAAAGTTTGAGCCCGCAGGGCGAGTTTTGGATTTGCAACGGAGCCGGTTTTAGAATGGCTCGAAAAAATATCATGAGCCAAAGCTGTTTTTTATCCGCCCTGTTTTATATGCAATCCGGGTTTTTAAATCCTTGACCCCGCCCGGAATTCCCGCTAAAAATCCGAATCCAACCGGCACGGGGAGAAATACATGGGTAAATTTTCCGGGACCGTCACGTTTATCACGGGCGCATCTTCCGGCATCGGGGCCGCACTGGCGCTTGAAATAGCAAGGCAGGGCGGCGATGTCGTCCTGACCGCCCGACGCGAGGAGCGTCTGCTGGACGTGGCTGCAGCAGTTGAAAAACTAGGGCGCAGGGCGCTGCCGCTCAAGTGCGATGTCACATTGGAAGGCGATGTGGAGCGCGCAGTGGAAAAGGCCCGCACCCATTTCGGCCGGATAGACTATGCTGTCGCCAACGCGGGGTTCGGCGTTGCGGGGCGGGCGGACAGGCTCGGCATCGAGGACTACCGCCGCCAGTTCGAGACAAACGTTTTCGGCATCATCAGGACGGTTCAGGCAGTCCGGGGCCTTCTGATCGAATCCAAAGGCTGTCTCGCCATTATCGGCAGCGTAAACGGGTTTGTCTCGCTGCCCGGGCTCTCCGCTTACTCCATGAGCAAGCATGCGGTCCACGGGCTCGCGGACGCCCTCCGCCACGAGCTGATGCCCCTGGGAGTGGCGGTCGTGCTGATCGCGCCCGGTTTCATCGAATCGGAAATCCGCAAGGTGGACAACTTCGGGGCGTTGCGGTCCGGGGCGCGGGACAATGTCCCCCAGTGGCTGCGCATGCCTGCCGATAAAGCGGCCCGGCAGATAGCCGCGACCATGCAGAGGCGCAGTCGGATCAGGGTGATTACGGCCCATGGGAAACTGGCCGTTTTCCTGAAAAGACATTTCCCCGGCCTGTTCGATTTTGCCGTCTCCGCCATGTCCGCGTCACCCGGCAATAAACGGAAATAAAACAGGCTGGCCCGGCCGCTACGAATAAGCATTTCGCGCATCAGGCGTGATTTATTTTTTTTGGTGCAGATTTGAATTTTCCGCAAACGAGCAGGAAACTCCCGCGCGGCATTTTCTGGGGCTGGTATGTAATTGCCGGGGCCTTCCTCATCCTCAGCGTCAACTACGGCGCCCGTTATTCATTCGGGGTCTTCGTCAAGCCGCTTTGCGATGAATATGGATGGTCCCGTTCGGTCGTTTCCCTGGGCGCCTCTCTCAACATGTTTGTCTATTCGACCTGCGCCATAATAATCGGCCGCATCGTGGACCGTGTCGCCCCGCGGAGGATCATCACCGCCGGCGCCCTCGTCGCCTGCGCCGGTTTCGTGCTGCTCAAATTCGTGGCGACCCCGCTGGAATTTTATATCGTCTACGGTCTCCTGATCGGCTTGGGTTCCGCCGGGATGGGCCTCGTCGTCATGAATTCCTCGGCGGCAAAATGGTTCGTCAGGAATCGCGGCACGGCTATCGGCATATCGACAATGGGCGTGAGTTTCGGGACATTCATGCTCACCCCGGCCGCGGGTTTCATCATCAAGCATTTTGACTGGCGCACGGGGTTCTCTTTCATCAGCGTCCTTTTCCTCGCCTCGATAGCGCTTGCCTGGCTGCTGATGGGAAAGTCCGGCCCCGAAGCATGCGGGCTCCTTCCCGACGGCGAGACGGACGCGGCCAAAGTGCTGAGAGTGGACGAGAAGCCGGATTCGCTTCGGATCACGTACCGTGAGATGTTTTCCGATCCGCGTTTCTGGATAATAGGCGCCTCGTTCGGCCTCGCCGTCATGACGCTCATGGCGGTTTTCGTGCACCAGGTTGCTGATGTCCAGGACCGCGGCCTGGACAAGCTGGCCGCCGCCGCTTCCCTCGGGGTTGTGGGCTTTGCGGGCTTTCTCGGGCAGTTCTTTTACGGCTGGCTGAGCGACAGGCTCAGCGACGTGAAATACTCCGCAGTCCTGGGTATGTCCATAATGATCGCGGGACTCATAATCCTGCTCAACACAAGTTCGCTCGCCTCTCTTTATGCCTATTCGCTTGTCTACGGCTTCGGATATGGCTGCCTGGCGCCGATGATGCCGATAACCATCGCCGACCGCTTCGGCATGCGCGACCTGGGCACGGTTTACGGGATGCTTACATTCTTTATCGGGGTGGGGGGAAGCGCTGGGCCTTACCTTGCCGGCCTGATCCATGACCGTTACGGCTCCTACGACATCGCGTGGCAGGCAAGCATAGTGGTCCTGGCCATGGTCGGCCTCCTCCTGTCGACTCTCAAGAGCGGCCGGACCCGCGTGTAAAAATCCGAAATTCCTTATATTTGTTGCGGGGTTGCTCCTCCCACAGGACAAATACTTATCCTTTCGGGGGCTCCCGTCCGAGCGGCCCCATCTATGTCCTCTCAGCGATATTTGGAGACAATCCGATGTTCCAATCCGACTTTATCGTTCATTGTCTGCCCGGGAAAACTCCGGTTTTCCTGTTTAAAAATTTTCTGGAGGATGGAAGCGCTATGGATACTAAATTGGCTAACCCCGCACCGCTTGGCCTTATGGGCTTCGGGATGACCACGGTCTTATTGAACATCCACAATGCCGGCTTTTTCCCGGTCGGGTCGATGATCCTGGCTATGGGGATTTTTTACGGAGGACTGGCCCAGGTTATCGCGGGCATAATGGAGTTCCGGAAAGGCAACACGTTCGGCACGACAGCGTTCACCTCATACGGCCTGTTCTGGCTTACCCTGGTTTTCATCCTGATGGTCAAGGAGCCGGGCACGCCTGTGCCGTTTATCGGCTGGTACCTGTTCATGTGGGGCATTTTCACAATGTTCATGTGGTTCGGCACTTTCGGCAAGAACAGAGCGATTCAGTTCGTGTTCCTGAGCCTGACCGTGCTTTTCATGCTGCTGGCCCTGAGAGACTGGACGGGCAATCATGGCGTCGGCACCCTGGCCGGATGGGAAGGCATAGTGTGCGGCTCGTCGGCGATTTACCTGGCGATGGCCGAAGTGCTCAATGAATCGTTCGGAAGGACAGTCCTGCCGATAGGCGAAAGGGCCTGAAAAATGAAAACATTCTGATAAGGCCTGATTGAAGTTGTCTCAGAAGGGCGGGGCGCATCGTGCGGCCCGCCCCTTATTTTTCACGAAATTCCCGCCCGGGGCTCTCCCGGCGCAATCGAGAACTGGATCTCCACCCGCCGGTTCTTGAGCCGGTTCTCTTCGCTGTCGTTGGGAAGAAGGGCCCGGTGCTCCCCGAAACCTTTTACCGACAGTTGTACAGGGTTGACTCCCATCGCGATCAGCGCCCTGGCGACCTGGGTCGCGCGGTCTGCGGAAAGCTCCCAGTTGGACGGATAGCGCGGGTTGTTTATGGGCCGGTTGTCGGTATGGCCCTGGACCTCGACGGCAAGATAGGCACGCTCCTTTATGAAAGCGGCCACCTTGTCCAGGGTCGGCCCGGCATCGGGCTTCAGGCGGGCGTGGCCCGGATCGAATATGATCCGCTCCGGAAAAGTCACGGTGACTATGTTTGCCGCCCGGTTTATCGTTACTTCCTGCTCGCCTGTTTCCCGGCCCAGGACGAAGGCGAGTTCTTTCTCGATCGAAGCGGACACAGCCGGCGCAGCCATCGCATGTGTGATTGCGCTTTCCTTTTTTTCTGTTTGAGCTGTCTTATTCAGGACGGTTTCTTTCGATCCCGCATGGGCGGCATTGCCGGGGCTGCGCTTCTGGAATTCCATGCCGAACAGGATCACAAAAAAAATAACAAGGAGCATCAGCAGGTCGCTCAGGGTGGTCAGCCAGATGTCGTTGCCCCTGTAATTATCTGTTTCAATCCGGTTGCCGAGCAAGCCGGCATTCACCCGCCGCTTCGCTGCCGGGGGCTCGATATCCTTTTTGACTGTATTTTGCCTTGCCTTGAATCTGCTCATGATGAAAACGCGGCGATTTTGATTTTGGGCGAAGCCTTGACGACCAGTTCAGGCCGGGGGCGCACCAGGTTTTGCTTTGAGGCCCTTACCGGCGCCGACGAAAGCGAGTCCAGCTTGTATTCCATTGCCCGCGGGTTCTCATGGTTGTAGACGTCCAGGATCCCCTCATGGATCAGGTCGAGCCGGACCGCCTCCTGGTCCATGAATTCCCTGAGCTTGTTGGAGAGGGGCATGAAACAGAGGTTGGCGAAGACTACCCCGTAGAAAGTGCTCAACAGCGCCACCCCCATGTATCCGACAAGGCTGCTGGTGTCGGTGACGTGGCCGAAGGTGCGGATCAGGCTTATAATAGTTCCCGTCAGGCCGAGAGCGGGCGCCAGCCTCGCCATGCTGCAGATGATCTTGTCGGACGCAGCGTACTGACTGTATATGATATTGGCTTCCTTCTGGATAATATTCTCGATCTCCTCCCTGCCGTAATTATAGGTGATCAGCCCCACGGCGGTCTTCAGATGCCCTTCGGGGAGACTCTCGCCCGCCTGCTCCAGCTCGCGGATCCCGCCTTTTCGGTAAGTGCGGGCCAGTAGCACGATCGTTTTTTTCGTCCAGTCCAGGTCGTTGCCCGCCAGGAAGACTTTCTTCAGGAGATGGGCGGTCCATGCCAGCCTTTTCCAGGGATAGGCGATCAGTGTGGCCGCGAGTGTGCCTCCGAGGACTATCATCAGCGCATTGACGTTGGAGGCCGGTCCCAGGTTCTCTATTTCAAAATTGAACGACAACAGGAATATGGCTATGGACAGGAGGATGGAAAAAATTATCTGCGGGATCATAGGCGCCTCTGAATTCATAGTAGTTGTCAATCAAATTAGCAGAAAGCATGCCACCTGTCCGACAAAGCTATATGTGCTGAATTACATTGAGGATAATGTTGAGCCCGGCGATTCGCCGGGGGTGCGGGGGACTGCCGGTCCGGCATTATTTTCTGGAGCGGCCGGAAAAGGGGCCTTTTTTGCCGCGTACCGACGCGGTACAAAAAGGCCGGCTTTTTTATGGCCGGCCTTTAATCTTAAATCTCAAATCTGAACTTATTTAGCGGCTGCCCCAGGAATTGTCATTTTGAAATTACGGTGGCAGTCGAGACAGTAGACCGTCGAGGCCTGATGTCCCTTGTGGCACACGGTGCAGGCAATTTCCCCCAGGTGGGATTTATGCGGATTGCGGTCCGGGAAATCTTTGGGCGCGGACCTCTGGGCCAGTTTCTCCAGGGGACCGTGGCATTCCAGGCAGCGCGCGTTCTCCACTGTCGCATCCGGCTTGGGTATGCCCTTGCCGTGGCAACCAACACAGTCGACGCCTCCCTTCGCATGCAGGTTGTCCATGAACCCCGATTTGGCCGCGGAGGCGAACAGCTCCTTCACCAGCTTCATATCTTCTTTGGTCGGGGCGCCCCAGGAGCCCTTTACACCGATGAGGCCGAAGCTTTTCCCCGGGACCCACGTATGGCACGCCGTGCAGTCCAGGTTGGCTTTTCCCCCGATGTGCGCCATGTGCATTCTTGTCGCAAAGGGGTTCTTCTTCGCCTTGCCGGAGAAATCGGGCGCATGGCAGGATGTGCAGGAAGCGAGAGAGTTGCCTTTCACTTCCGGGTGGTTCTTCGGGAGGACTGAGGCGAAGTCGGCATGGCATGATGAACATGCAGCCTGTTTCGCCGGAGCCGCCCGTTTGGCGGCCTTGGCCGCCGCGGCATCATGCCCGCCGGTCATCCATCCATGCAGGAAGAGCAGCGCTAAAATTCCAGACAGGACAACTAAAAATTTTTTCATTCCCGCTTTCCTCTTGAGAAATGAGGCCGCACAACCGGCAGAAAGGTCCGGGCGACCCCCGATATAAGGTTTATGATTTCACACCCTTGGCCGCGTTTGTCCCGGCGACCCGGCCGAAAACTACGCAGTCGGGTATGGCATTGCTTCCGAGGCGGTTCGAGCCGTGGACCCCTCCGCAGACCTCGCCGGCAGCAAAGAACCTGGGGATGACGCTGTTGAACACGTCAACCACCTGGGCGTTCGGGTTGATCCTGAGACCTCCCATGCAGTGGTGGACTGCGGGCCACTGCGCGATTCCGTAGAACGGGCCCTGGATGAGAGGGATCATGACCTTCGTAATGGGTTTATTGTATTCCGGATCTTTCCCGGTTTCAAGATACTTGTTGTGCTTGTTCACCGTGTCTACCAGGTTCTGCTCCGGCATGTTGAGTTTCTTGGCCAGCTCGGGGATGCTGTCCGCCCTGACGAAACGGCCTTTCTTTACGCCCGCTTCGACTTCCTCGGCGGTGCCGCCCATCTTGGCGATCATTGCCTCGTTGAAGATCGAGTACGTCGGCTTCGCGTTCGGCCCCAGGTTGATCTGGGCAAAGGCGCAGACGTCGCGGCGTTCAAGCTCATTGACGAAACGTTTGCCTTCCTTAGTGACATAGACAATGCCGTACCCGGGTCCATTAAAGGGATAAACGGCGGGAGTGTCAAGGATCCCGGTCTCCGGCTCCGCAAAGGGATAGAGCTGGATGAAGTTGAGCTGCAGCGTATCGGCGCCGATCGCCTGGGCATACCGGATTGTCTCGCCCGTAGCCCCCTTCTGGTTGGTGCAGTTGAATTCTTTCACGAGCCTCGGGTTATGCCTCAGCCTCATCGGGATATCCCAGCTGAAGCCTCCCGATGCGAGCACCACGGCCCTGTTTGCCCTTATATTGAGTGTTTTCCTTCCCCTTTTGACCTCGACCCCCATTACCGGGCTCTTGGGATCGGCATCCCTGCGCCAGATCCAGGAAATCGGGGAATTCAGGACTATCTTGACCCCTTTTTTCTCCGCGATCTTCCGGAGCGCCTCGGTGAATTCCCTGCCGACGCCGGCTACGGCGGTATGGGTGCGGTACGCTGTATGCCCGCCCGCGCGCGTTACCGTCGGCCTGACTTTGGCCCCGCCCTGGTCCATCATCCAGTTGAGGGCGTTGGGGGAGCCGGCCGTCACGACATTGACCAGATCGGGGATATTATAAAAATCGCCTCCCTTGAGCGTGTCTTCCATGTGCTGCTTGGCGCTGTCCTCTCCCAGGTTGAGTTTCTGCCTGAGGTGGAGCTCGCTGTCCCATGCGGCAT
Source organism: uncultured Syntrophaceae bacterium (assembly GCA_964556675.1). GTDB lineage: Bacteria > Desulfobacterota > Syntrophia > Syntrophales > UBA4778 > JBDKTK01. The sequence continues at coordinate 2,320 of CAZKYN010000024.1, read as the reverse complement.
AAACGCCTCCGTTTATAATCGAGTTGCCGCCGTAGGTGGGCATCTTCTCCAGGACGACTGTCTTCGCGCCCGCCCCGGCAGCTTCCGCAGCTGCGGCGAGGCCCGCGAAGCCGGAGCCGACTACGACGACATCCCACGTCTCATCCCATTTAGCGGGCATTTTTCTGACGATCGCCTCCGCCGTCCCCGGGGCGGCCATGTTGAGGGCCATGCCCCCGCCCGCCGCAATTGCCCCAAGCGCTACGGCTCCTTTCAAAACTGATCTGCGGCTTACCGTTTTCTCTTCTATTTTGTCCTTTTTATCCTTATCCATCGAAAATCCTCCTTTATCCGAAGTTGGAATTTGGGACCGGGATGTCCCGGTCCGGACACTGCCTATTTCAACCAGGGGAACGGAAGCTCGGCCAGGAGCTTTTCAGCCCTGCTTGCGTACGCTTCGAGATTGGGCGCAACGCGGCCGGCAAATCTCCGAATCTCCGCGTCCCCGGAGTTTTTCTCCATGTGCCTGAAAAGCACGGCATCCCGCCTGTTCTCATCGACCATAAGGCTGATGTAATTCCGGTCAAAAGCCGCCCCGTATTCCTGCGAGTAGTACCTGACTGTATTCCGGCGCACCGGGTCGAGGACGGCTGTGAGCCTTATGCCTTTTTCCCGGGCAATTTTTTCCAGGTCCCGGTAGATCTGACCGTGGGCCGCCGCCATGTCCTTCCCGTATTTCCTGAAATCCCCTCCGGCCGCCTGCTTCACGGCCATCTCCCCCATGATGATCTGGAAGGAGCTGTAATTCAAAGCCTCCTGCAGAAACTGCTCATCCGTAATGTTCCGGTAAATATCCTGTTGCGCGTTTTTGCCCTGGGCCGGGGCGAACCCGATTCCGGCCAGGATAATAACGGCGACGGAATACGATATCAGTCTGTTCCTGCCCACTTAAGCCTCTTATCAATATACTTCCGAATGCCCGCGGTGCTTGAGCCAGTTTTCCCGGTACAATCTTGCGAGTTCCGGCGATTCCACGACCAGGAGGTTATCCGCAATCGACTGCTCGGATGCTTTGTTGAAATCAAACGACCCGGTGAAAACTGTTCTCCTGTCGATAATCATGACACGGTTATTCGCAATTGCGTGCTTGTTGTCCAGATAGACCGGTATGCCTTCCTGGGACATCCGGATTCCGGGCGTTACGCCCTCGGCCCTGTCCGCCCTGTCCATTATAAGCGACACCCTGACGCCCCTTTTATGGGCTTTGATCAGCGCCTCGGCGACAGGAAAGGAGCCGAAGTAATAGGATTGGATAAGTATTTCCGATTCGGCGCCGGAAATATATTTTATGATGGTTTGCGTGAACCCGCCGTCCGGGCTGAAAAGCGCCTGTGCTGGAGCGCCTCCGGCCGCCGTGAGTTCGAAAGCTCTGGTAACGCCGCTGCAGATAAGGACAACAATAAGAATCGCAGATACAGGTAAAAATCGCCTCATTTTACCGGCTCCCGCAGACTTGGCATATAAATATGGACGTATGATTATTAATTGATGACCTCAGGTTTATCCATAAGGAATGTTCTTATAAATCGGGGGTTATTGTCTTAAAATGGGCGAGCCCTTTCGGAAGGTCCCCCCAGGCGTTTGTCCTATGGATAACATCAGCCTGATGCGTGACACGCAATATCCGCCCGGACGGCAGGGCAGATTTTGTTGTCCGCATCTATACAGGAGCATGCGGGCGATATTATGGTCAATGCTGCGGATTTTGCGGATATTACCGTTCCGGCCCGGGGCCCCCTTCCTGCAGGCAAAACAGTTCGCCCGCGTGCGCAGCCAATGCCCTCAGGCTCTTCCTGGCTGCCCGGAAGTTCCGGCCGAGCCTGATCACGTCCGGCAGGTCTGCAGGGCTTTGCAGAAGTCCTTTCAGCAGCGGCAGGGGTCTTACGCGGCCCAGCCGGTCAACGCATCTGCCGGCGCAGGGCGGCACCCTCATTTCCATCGTGTCCGTCACAGCCCTGACTGCCAGGAAGGGAATGCCCGCTTTCCGGGCCGCGGCGCCGATTGAAGCGCTTTCCATATCGGAGGCGACTGCGCCCGTTTCGCGGCCCAGGGCCTCCTTGGCGAAGCAATCAGGCATGATGCTGAAGCTCTCCGCCAGGGCGCCCCCTCTGACTGCGAACAGCGTGCCCATGCGGCGGCAGAGCCTCTCCCGCCATAAGGGGTCGGCTGCATGGATCGAACCGTCCGCGGCAATGACACGGCCTGGTATCACGATTTCGCCGGGAGAGATGTCCCGCTGCAGACTGCAGGCGAAACCCCAGCTCATCAGGGCTCCGGCCCC
>CAZKYN010000023.1:0-21985 GCA_964556675.1 uncultured Syntrophaceae bacterium | reverse complement strand
CAGGTTGAATTGCTGTATTTCGGGACGGAGGAGGAATCGATCGTGCAGGCCTTGTCATGGCCTGTCGAGCTTTCCGCATAATATGGGATGTTGTTGTTACCGCACGCATTGGCTGACGAGATATACATTTTGCTGCCCGCCGGGGTCCAGTTCATACTCCCTGAAAGGTCAAACAAGAGCAGGGCGTCCGGGGCAACCGAAGTGAACAGGGCGGTTTCGTCTTCCGTCAGATCCTGGCCCAATGCATAAAAAGGCAGGGCAAACATGAAAAGCGCAATTAGGGCACATATTTTTACTTTCATTTCGGGGTCCCCCTCCGGAGTCCTATCTTGACATGGTGGTGATTTCGATGGGGCCGTAGCCGATGCCCACTTCGATCTCCACCCTTGAGTTGTATTTAGTGTTTGTTCCGGTTACGGTTGTGTTGTACCTGGTCTGTCCCCATTGCTGGCCTCCCCCAATGGAATATCCGGGCAGCGGAATCATCATCGGCCCGGTAATCGGCCTTGCGGGAGTCGAAACCGAATAGAGTGAATTGCTGTTCTGAGGGTCTATCTGGATATCAGTGCGCTGCGAGGCGGCCAGGTCTTCCGGGTTGAAATCGGCCATCATCTGGTGAATGCCGGATTCCGCAGCATCGAGGGCCAGTTTTTCCCCAACCATCCTGGAGCTTATCCTTATATCTTTGGTCGCTATCCAGACGGAGAGCACACAAAAAGCGAGCAGCACCATGTTGGACAGCAGCGCCACGATCAGGGCAAAACCGCCTCCGTCCTCCGGTTTCAGAGTTTTTTGGATGAAATTACGGACTCGAAACATGGTTCCTCGGTATAATGCTGGTGGAATAAATCATTCTCTTCCTTTGCCCCGAGTTGATGTCAATGTCATCTGTCTCGACCGCCAGGACTATTTCTATCCTTCGGATATTTTCGAGGGCGGCGGGGAAAGTGGCAGCCGGAATCACATCGCCCTTACCATCATAGTATGTGAAAACAGGGATATTCAGGTCCCCGTTGATGACCCTTACCGTTCTTTCCTGTGTACTACCGGGAAGGGCCCCCAAAAATGGCTGATTGCTGCCTATATTTCTTATAATGTACCTGTTTGCTGTATCGAGGCTATACAGAATGCATTCGTCCGAAGGGTAATCAATCATTGAATTACCATTGACATCCATTTCTATCAGGATCGAGTTGGCCGTGGCCTGCTGAATTCCCTTGCTTTCCTGCAAGGCTGAAAGCGTACCATTCTGATTTATCCACATGCCGGTTGCAAAATTCGGGTTGTATGATGCCATCCTGATTTCCATCGCCATCAACTCCAGGGCAGCCCTGACATCCTGGCCGGCAGTCACCTTCCTCTCCAACGAAGAAGACGATCGCAAGCCGGTCTGGACCACGTTATAAATCGCGGCAAGCACTACCATGCCTATCGCCAGAGCGACTACAAGTTCGACAAGTGTAAATCCTTGTTGCCTGAATCTTTTCATCAGTATCGGTACGGCTCCTGCCGCGTAACTATCATGCTGTCGGTTATGCCGGTCGAATTTGACGGCCAGGTTACTGTTGCCCTTACCCTCCAGACCCCCGTCGAGACCAGTTCTACAGTAGTCGTGACAGTATACGAAGCATCTCCGGGTTGGCTGGAGCCCTGGCCGCTCACGTAAATAGTTCTAGCCTGACTTGCAGGTATGGCCACCAGGGGATTCATTATGAGGGCTTCGTTCATGCTCAATTCGCTCTGCAGGATTCCCGCCGCCCTGCCGAGGTTATCGCTCCTTCCGGCCAGGTTCCAGGAGGACGGCTGGGTCGCCAAAAGCGCAATCACTCCCACCGACACCAGCAGGATCGCGACAATCACTTCTGTTATGCCAAACCCCTTGTCATTGCATATTGAACTGAGCATAGGCCCGTCCCGAAAGAGTAACTCTCACCACGGCAGTAGAGTTATGGCTGTTTGTCAAAGTAATATTCCCTGCCGGCGATGAAAACCCCCTGGTTGCAAAAAATATACTCCTGCCTGAGCCGAGTACCACGTTTGAGATCCTGATATCTTTGCTGATGTTTGATAGCGACCTTGTCTGAACGACATTATAGGGTCCACCGCCGTATGTCCCCTGGTTGATTGTATATTGGTTGGAATCCGGCATGAATTCGATCATATACTGCCTGTTTTCCGCTATGGCCCTTTCCTTCAATTCCACGATATCGGAAACTAAATCCCGTGCTGCGGTCTTCAGGTTCGCATTCACCGCATAATGGTTAAAAGCGGGGACCGCGACCACTGCCATGATGCCGATTATGGCGATCACGACCATCAATTCGGTTAAGGAGAATCCTTTGTTCGTGTTCAAAGCTATTGCCTTTGGGTTATAATGATTTTTTTTGGGCAGGCAGGGATAGGTACTCATATGATCTTTGCCCGGCAACCCTGCCACCTTATCCTTCACGGACTTAGGCCAGTAGCTTTGCGCGCCACCCTTTCGAATGGTTTGCCCTTTTCAGGCGTCCGAAATCAGATTCTGTTCTTCTCGGCTATCTGTCCTTCCCGGACTATTCTGGGAGTAAGAAATATAAGGAGTTCTTTCGACTCCTGGGCAAGTTCCTGGTACTTGAACATCCAGCCGAGGAACGGGATCTGATGCAGCCAGGGGACACCGCTGGTTCCTTTTTGGTCATAATTATACCGGATCCCGCCCACTATGACCGTATCTCCATCTTTGATCACCAGAGTAGAAGACACTTCACTTTTGTTAATCGGCGGGTTCTCGAGCGCCCTGTCGCGCATAGTTGCGTAATCCGGGCTGTCGTTCTTGGCCTTAATCTCAAGTGAAATTCTCTCATCCGGTGTTATGATCGGCTTCACTTCCAATTGCAGGACAGCCTCTTTGAAAGTAACGTTCCGCACGGCAACCCCGTTGGTGATCTCCTGGACTATGTAAGGAATCTCGGTGCCCTGTTTAATGTACGCCTTGATGCTGTCGAGGGTTGTTATTTTCGGTGAGGAAATGGTCCTTAATTCGCCGATGCTCTCCAAGGCTGAAATATCCAGATCGACGAAGGCCTTGGAGGTTTTATAAATTACTCCGATGGACGGCGCAACCAGGTTGGCTCCCAGATTGGCCGCATAGTTGGCGCCTGCGACACCCAGACTGCGGTTCAGGGGTACGAGATCGGCGGACATGAGCTTCGTCGTGAAGCCGCTCCAGTAGTTCCCGGACGAGACACCGACTCCCCACTGCACTCCAATCCTTCTCGCAAAGTTCGCGTTGGCTTCAATGATTTTAGCTTCGATCGATATCTGGGGTTTCATGCCCCGGGCAACATCTTCCTTGAGCCTCTCCTCTTCGGCTTTCTTCATTTTGTCTACGGGGAAGACCGCGATCACGTTGCCGAACTTTTTCATGCCAAGGGCGTTTGTGTCCAGTATTGTTTCCAGCGCCTGGTCCCAAGGCACATTCTTCATATGCACAGTTATATTGCCTTTGACATCCTCGCCGGAGACTATATTGACTCCGCTCAATTCCGTAATGACCCGAAAGACATTTTTAATGCTGGCATCCTGAAAATCGAGAGATACCAGCCTGCCTTTGAACTTGTACGCGTCCTTTATAGTCGATGCGCTGCCTTTCCCGTTCGGGGCATTTACGGAATCAGGACCATCTGCTGCAGCCGCCATGACAGGACAGACGGCAAGAATAACTGTTGAAAGCAATATTATTAATAGGCGCCTGCTCATTATTTTTCCTCGCTTTCCTCCTTGTACAACAGCAATGGTATTCGCCTGAATTTTCTCCTGCCCTCTCCGGAGATTTCTTCTTCAATTATAATCTGGTCGGATAGTATGTCCGCCACCTTGCCCCTGTTGGGGCCTATTGCGGACCCGCGAACCAGAATATAACTCTTTCCTTTCGGGTCTGTAATTACAGCGATGCGGGTCTTCTCATAGCTGCCTATGCCCACCAGCTTCAATTGCTCAAGACCGAACCTTTCCAAGGCCGTCAACCCCGCCATGGATCTGGGCTTGACTTCTTTTTTTGCAGCCACTATCTCCCTGACAAGGGGTTTAAAAGGATCTATCTTGCCTTTAGGGTTGTAATGATAAGACGCATTTGCGTCGGCGCCGCTTTCCTGGGAGCTTCCCTCCGATACGGCAAAAACGCAAAAAATCAGGGAAATGAGGGCTGCCGCGAAAAAGCAGCTACTTTTTCTTTTTATCGGTTTTTTCACTGGGAGCCGCTTTCTCATTGAACATATAGGTCTGAATTAAGCACGAAGTGCTGAGTTGAGTGTGTTCGCCTTTGGTCCTGGTGTTCATCATGTTCACGTCAGCTATGTTTACTATCCGTGACAGCTTCGCTATTTTTTCGAAAAAGATGACCGTACTGTGAAAATTGCCCAGGACAGTTATCTTAACGGGAATTTCCATATAAAATTCCTTCTGCACCGGGGGTGCAGGCTCAAATAACAGGAAATCCAGGCCTTGCTCTTTCCCTGATTCCGATATTGCCGCGAGGAGACTGGGTATTTCCTTCTGGTCCGGAAGCTTCGTGAGCGCCATGTCCAAGTTGCTCTTCAGGAGGCTTATTTCCTTTTTTCCCTTCTGAATCTCATTGACAATCTGCTGTTTAGCCGCTATCTGCTGGCTCAGTTCGGCAAGCTTCCTATCAAGCTCGCTCTTTTTCTCATACACAGGCTGGAACAGGAAATAAAAATAGACGTAGCCGACAGCCAATACGGCAAGACCTATAAGCAAATACCTCTGCTTCGGGGGGATTTTTTTCAAAAAGTCCAGCTTGATTTTCATTTTTTGTCCGAACCTTTGGCCGGCGCTTTGTCTCCCTCGGCAACCTGGCCCGTATCAGGCTGCTTCAAAGCGCAGGAAAGTGTAAACGCCTGCAACTTGTTATTCGCTATCAGGGATTGCTTTGACGTCAATAGATCCACTGCCGTAAATTTGGCCGTCCTTTCCAGATTGTTCATGAACCGGGCAATTGCGGCATTGTCTCTCGCCATTCCTTCCAGTCTGATTCCTTCCGCCGAACCTGCCAGGGTAGTCAGCCAGATCTGGTTTGCCGGCACGCTGGTCGTAATTTCATCAAGCATGATAACCGGCTTGAGACGGTTTTCTTCGAGCGATTTGATTATCTGCAGCTTCTTCTCGAGTGTTTTTTTGTCGATTTTCACCTGATTTATTTCACCGGCTATCGCCGTAAGCTCAGTCAAGCGTTCCTGTTCGGTCTTGAGCTTCTCATCGAGAGATCCCACCTGCATGATAAGGTAGAGATGAACCGCACCGATAAGGAGCAGAACCGCAGCAACGCCGGAAACAGCCAGAATAAGCTTCCGAATTGCACTGTCGGACCTTTGCTGCTGCTGGTACGGAAGGAGATTTATTTTTACCATTTATCTCCCTTTCTCCTTAACCCGAGGCCGACACAAGCGCAGAACAGCGGAGCCATTTCGTGGATCCATTCCGGGTCAAGCTTTTCGCCCAGGGAAATATTCCGGAACGGGTTGGCAATCTCGGTTTCAATGCTCAAACGCTGCATGAGAGATTCGGGGAACCCTTTTATCTTGGCCGACCCGCCGCTCAGGAGGATTTGCTTGATATACTCGCCCGAGAAAGCCGACCGGAAATAATCGACGGACCTCTCGATTTCCATCATTATGGGTTCGGCGAATTCCAGAAGATCGAAGTCAGACCCGTTTCGTTTCATCTGTTCGGCTTCTTCCGGGCCGACCGACATCTTCTGCCTTATTGCATCCGTTATCGAATTCCCGCCCAGAGAGAAATCCCGCGAGAAAATGGAGCCGTTCTGTTTTATGACATTTATATTAGTAATGCTTGCCCCGATATTGATTATGAACACTGTGTCGCGCTCGTCGATTTCATAATTTGCCTCGAACATTGTCTCCAAAGCAAATGTATCGACATCAACCACAACAAGCTTGAGTCCCGCTTTCTTAAAGATATTAACATATGATTCGATTATTTCTTTTCTCGCAGCTACAAGCAGGACGTCGTTCATCCCTGCCGCATTCTCGCTTTCCCCCAAGACCTGGAAATCGAAATACACATCGTTTATATTTTCAATCGGGAGGTATTTGTCCGCCTCGTCATGGATGAGTTCTCTCAATTCATTCCTTTCCAGAGGCGGAAAAGCGGATTTTTTGATTATGACTGAATGCCCGGGAAGCGAAGTGACCGTATTCGATGCGGAAGTGCCGCTTTGCTTGATAACGTATTTTAAGCGGCTCACCAGCTCATTCTGAGCGGCTTCGGAGAGATCCGAAATCAAATCGCCGGGAAGAGGTTCATAATAGATATGATTTAAGACATAGCCGCTGCTCGACTCGCTGATTTCAACCAGCTTGATCGAGCTTGCGCCGATATCAATTCCGAGAGTGCCTTTTTTGTTTGAGAAAAGCTTTGCTAAATTTATCAAAATTCAACCTCAGATGTCGGAACGCGCCAAAAAAAACAAATCTAAAGGGAGCTGCGTTGGCCTTATTTAGCAATAAAAGCCTCAAGATATTCAGTGTGCTGTATCACCAAACCTATAGACAATGTCTCCTTTCCGGACCATGCCTAATTCATCTCTGGCGATTTTTTCTATATACTTAGAGTCACCTCTCAACAGCAATATTTCCGTCTTAAGCGCCTGGTTTTCGGCAATGATCCTGGAATTGTCGTTTTTCAGGATCGAGAGTTTCTCATTCAGAATGTAATTGTCAACCAAACCATTATTACCAAACGCGATCAGGATAGTCATGAAAGCAAGAAATATTATCAAGTATTTTCCTATTTTCAAATATATCCCTGCCGGAGTATAGGTTTAAACCTCTATATATCACTTTTGTTTATTCAACAAGAGATTTTTTCAGAGGAATTGCCGCAATACCAGACAATACGGACATTGCGGCAATCCGGACCGTTTCAGACAGAGGGAAGCAATGCCTGGGGCTCGCCAAGGACAAATTCGCCCCTCTCTATCCAATCCTTGAGGATGGAGGCAATCTCGCGGGCCTTGAGATAGCTCGACAAGGGTGCTGTGGTAATTGCCTTTCCGTTGATCGTGATACTTCCGCTTCTGAGTTGTTTATAGCTTACTTCTCCAAGGCTCTTGAGGTCGCCCTTTGGGTAATCCATGCTGTAATCGAAAACCTGCGTAAATATCTCTTCATCTTTGATAGCTGTATACCGGGCCATTTCCTCGTTGAGTACCGGAATTGGTATTCCGATCCCCACATAGAGAGAAACCCCGTATCCAAGAATGCTTGCGCCGACCAGCCATTGGGGGCTCATCTCCTTCAGGTTGCCGATTGTAGAGATATTGCCGGCGCCCTCTTTGGGGATGCCTTTGTCCGTCCTGGGGACGTTGGGGTCGTGCTGAGTGCCCTGCCAGGCGACATAACCCTGGGTCCCGCCCAGGAATATCCTGGTCCCGATCCCGATGGTTTTATAGTACGGGTCATTGAACAAGGGGCTCAGTTGTCCTGAAGTTGAAAAATTGGCGTTGCCCAACCTCGGTCTTAATACGCCCATATAAGTGTATATGGTCCGGTCCGATACATTCACCGCGCAATTATAATTCTGGTAAGCATTGCGGGGAGACAAGAGAATGGCGTCCCTCAGTTCGTTTATTGTGATGTTCTTCTCGAATTTCCGGGACGGGTAACAGTCAGTCCCGTAGCCTTCGGCCCTCAGGCGTATTACATTGCCCGCGACCAGGTCCTCTATGACGTGACCGCCGCCGTAGTTGAACTCGCCGGGGTAAACGCTGTTGAGAGGATCTCCCTCCTGGACCTCCGTTGCCCCAAGATAGCAATCGACCGCGGCAAGGCCGCCGTAAGCAGGGACATCGTTGAGCCAGACCTTGTTGGCCTTTATCTTCGGCGACGTATGTCCGAAATTGATAAAAACGCCTGATGAGCACATGGGCGCAAATGTCCCCGTAGTAACCACGTCGACCCTGCGGGCCGCCTCGGTCTCGCCGTGTCTTTCCACAATGTCGATCATTTCTTCGGCAGTGACAACGACAACTCTTCCCTGCCTGATCTTTTCGTTTATATCCCTAAATGTTTTGCTGACCCTGTGCTTTTTCATTGTCCGGCCACCTCAATTTCCGGAATAACCTGTATGCCCGAATCCTCCCGACCCCCGTTGAGTTTCGTCAAGAGTATCTCTTATTTCCCATACCGCCCTGGACACTTTCTGGATCACCATTTGTGCAATCCTGTCTCCCCTGTTGACTACAAATTTCCGGGTTCCCAGATTGATCACCAGCAGCTTTATCTCTCCGCGGAAGTCGGAATCGATTGTTCCGGGCGAGTTGATCAGAGTTATGCCGTGGGCAATGGCAAGGCCGCTCCTGGGCCTGATTTGCGCTTCATAACCATCCGGAAGGGCTATGGCGATTGCAGTTTCGATGATTTTACGCTCACCCGGTCCTATTTCGACCGGGCCTGAAACTGCAGCATGGATGTCCATCCCTGCAGACCTGCCTGTCATGTACCTGGGCAGCGGTATATCGCCGTTTCCAGGCATTCTTGTTATTTTTATTCTGACTTCCTCAGTCATGCTGTCGACGATTTCCGTAACGATGAGCCCGTATCGGGAAAAAGATTCAGGGGCAGTTCCCCGCTAGGAGCATTTCCGATGGCCGCGAAACAGATACGCTCCGGGGAAAACATGCTTTCCGCCAATTTCCTGACATCGGCGGCGCTGACCGACTCTATACCTTTGACCGTTTCTTCGGCTGGAATATTCCGATGGAAATAAATCTCGTTTTTTGCGATCTTCATCATTCTGTTGTCGGTGCTCTCCATGCTGAGCAGGAAATTTCCTTTAATCTGCTCCTTTACGGCCCGCAGTTCCTTATCATTCAGGAGATCCGTTTTGATCCTCTGCAATTCGGCAAACGTCAGTTTCGAAATCTCCTCGAGCCTGTCGCCATCCGCCCCGAAGTAAATACCCAACATGCCCGTATCACTGAACGATACCATATAGGAGTGGATAGCGTATGCCAGCCCCCTTTTTTCCCTGATCTCCTGAAAAAGCCGGGAACTCATGCTTCCGCCGAGCACGGCATTGAGGATGAACCCGGGATATCGCAAGTCGCTGGCATATGGAGGTGCAGGCGCCCCGATGATTGCATGCACCTGCTCAAGATCTTTTTCCATAACCGAGCTTGATTTTTTTACTCCCGACTTTCCATCCCGTGGTTTTTTTACAGCTTTCCTTTTTATTTTTTTCCCATTTTTTATAAACAGTCTGCGGACGAGGTTTACAAGATCATCATGTTTCATATTGCCGGCAGCCGCTATCAGGAGGTTATCCCCGGTATAATTGCGCGCAAAGAAGTCCAGCAGGTGACCCCTTTCGAGATAGCCCACGGTCTCTCGCGTGCCCAGGACCGGAAACCCGAGGGGATGGTCATTCCAGAATATACTGCTGAAAAAATCATGAATATAATCGTCGGGAGTGTCCTCGACCATGTTGATTTCCTGAAGAATGACCGACCTTTCCTTCTCAATCTCTTCGGGATCAAAAAGGGAATTGTTCAGGATGTCCGCCAGCAGGTCAAGGGCCAGGGGCAGGTGGTAATCAGGTATTTTAATGTAATAGGAGGTCACTTCCTTGCCCGTATAGGCATTGAGAATGCCGCCGACAGAATCGATTTCGGCGGCAATATCCAGGGCTGACCGGGTCTTAGTGCCTTTGAACAGCATGTGTTCGATGAAATGCGCGGCCCCATTGATGCTCGCCTTTTCATAACGGGAACCGCACCCGACCCACACGCCTATGGAAACGGACCTCACATACGTGATCTCTTCCGAGATGATCCTTATACCGTTATCAAGAACGGTTTTTCGGCACATTTTCGTTCAGCGCTTCTTTCCTGCTCAGACGGATTTTTCCGCTCTTATCGATCTCAAGGACTTTAACGGCAACCTTATCTCCTTCGTTCAGGATGTCGGTTACCTTATTGACGCGTTCCTTAGCGAGCTGGGATATATGTACCAGGCCCTCCGTGCCGGGCAGTATTTCGACAAATGCGCCGAAATCAACAACTTTTTTTACCGTTCCGACATAGATCTTGCCTATCTCAGCCTCCTCCGTCAGCCATTTCACCATGGCAATGGCCCGGGCTGCCGCATCAGCATCATTTGAAGCTATTGTAACCGTTCCGTCGTCCTCGACATCTATGTTGACCCCTGTTTCGCTGATAATTTGCCTGATATTCTTGCCACCCGTTCCGATTACGTCGCGAATCTTTTCCGGCTTCACCTTCATCGTGGTGATTCGCGGGGCATAAGGCGACAGTTCCTCGCGAGGCTGGGAAATGGCTTCCCGGATTTTATCGATTATGAAAAGCCTCCCCTCTTTCGCCTGGTATAGTGCCTTGCGCAGCACGTCCTCGGACAGCCGGTCGATTTTTATGTCCATCTGCATCGCCGTGACACCGTTTTTTGTGCCGCATACCTTGAAGTCCATATCGCCGGCATGATCCTCGTCACCCAGGATATCAGAAAGCACTATGACCTCGTCGCCTTCCTTGAGCAGGCCCATTGCAATGCCCGCAACCGTATCCTTAACAGGCACGGCGCCGTCCATCATGCACAATATCCCGCCGCATACTGTGGCCATGGATGATGATCCGTTGGAAGACAGGATTTCCGACACAATCCTGATTGTGTAGGGGAACTCTTCCGGTGTCGGCAGTACCGGGATGAGGGCCCTCCTGGCAAGGGCGCCGTGTCCTGTTTCCCTTCTGCCTGGGCCGCGCAGCCCCTTGACCTCGCCGACACTGTAAGGGGGGAAGTTGTAGTGAAGTATAAACGACCTCAATTCCTCTCCCGATATATAATCGAGCCGCTGCTCGTCGGAAGAAGTGCCCAGCGTCAAAACGGCCAGGGCCTGTGTCTCGCCTCGCGTAAACAAAGCCGAGCCGTGTGTTCTCGGCAGGAGCCCCGTCTCGCAGGTTATCTTCCTGATGTCTTTAAACCCCCTGCCGTCGATCCTCTTTTTCTCACTGATAATCATCTCCCGCAGAATATTTCTTTCAAGTTTCTCCAGGGCGGCTCCGGCGTTCGGGCCAAGTTCTTCCTCATGTTCCCGGACCTTGTGTTTGACCTGATCGAGTTTTGCATACCTGTCGAGCTTTTCAGGCGTGTGGTAGGCGGCTTTAAAATCCGCTTCCGCCAGCTCTGCGACCTTATTCATCAGCTCCGGGTCTATCTCGATCTTTTCGAGATCTCTTTTCTGCTTGCCGATAGCCTTCCGGATATCATCCTGCAGAGCCAGTACCGGGCCCATCTGCTCCAGTCCAAACTTGATCGCTTCGACTATGGTGTCTTCGTCGACCTCGCGGGCGCCGCCTTCAAGCATTACGAGATTAACGGTCTCCTCGGCCCCATTTTCGGCGGGTATTTTTCTGCCGCTGAGGAATATATCGAGATCGCTCTGGCCGTACTGGGAAGCCGGCGGGTTGCAGACGAGTTTCCCGTCAATCCGCCCTATCCTTGTCCCTGCAATCGGGCCCTTAAAGGGAATATCCGATATCTCCAAGGCGGCGGACGCGCCAAGCATGGCCGCTATATCGGAGTCATTCTCGTTATCGAGCGACAGCACCGTCGCGACGAGCTGGGTTTCATAAAAATAACCTTTGGGGAACAGCGGCCGTATAGACCTGTCGATCATTCGGGAAATCAGTATTTCCCGCTCGTTGGGACGTCCTTCCCTTTTGAAGAACCCGCCCGGGATCTTGCCCGCCGCAAAGGTCATCTCCTGATAATCAACTGTTAACGGGAGGAAATCCCCCCCTTCTCTTTTCTCCCTGGCCGAAACGACTGTGACCAGCACAACTGTTTCCCCGTACGTCACCAGGACAGCGCCGTTGGCTTGACCGGCAACATAGTGGGCCTTAAGGGAAATATCCCGCCCGGCGAATGTTGTCTTGAAAATTTCGCTCATTTCTTCTCCTTAGAATTCCATTAGTACAGAAGAGTTTATTTATCTTCTGATTCCGAGCTTCTGAATCACCGCACGGTATCTCTCAACATCCTTCTTCTTCAGATAGTCGAGTATCCTTCTCCTCTGGCCGACTATCTTGAGAAGCCCCCGGCGGGAATGGTGGTCTTTTTTATGTGACTTGAAGTGCTCGGTCAAATATTGGATACGCGCACTCAAAAGTGCAATCTGCACCTCCGGGGATCCCGTGTCGTTATCGTGGGACCTGTAGCTCGAGATTATCTCTTTTTTCTTTTCTGAAACTAACACAACTGTTCCTCCCTTTCATATTCAATTGTTTGAGGGCCTGGACTGCCCGACGCAAAAGACCCTGGCGATCTTTATCACCTGTGTCATATTTTCAAGAGACCCCAACATCTCGGAGTTATACAGAAATTCTCCCACGGCCAGCAGGTCTTTTTTCTCAGAAGAGATAATTTTTATCATATCTCCGGCGGCAAGAGAAGGTATATTATGGCCCTCTAAATCGCCGGCGTGAGGTTGACGCCCCTCCCTTAACTTTACCTCCAGGGCTCCGCCGGCAATTATGGCTGCCATCCCGGGCAGGGCGTCGGCAAGAGTAATGATTCTGTCCCTGATGGCTCCTTCGCAAAAAGCCCCTTCGAAAGTATCCATGTCCAGGGCAACATCATCGGAAAAAAAGCCGCTCCTCGTCCTGTGCAGATCCGAAAGACACCCTTTCGTCCCCAGCCTTTGCCCAAGTTCGGCGCAAATGGACCTGATATATGTCCCTTTCGAGCAGGAAATAAATAAAGTCACTCTCGGCAATGCGATCTCCCTTACTTCTATTTTGAATATCTCAATCTCCCGGGCCGGTTTTTCGATGTAAATACCCTTTCTTGCCGATTTATAAAGGGGGCGGCCCTGGTGCTTGACAGCCGAAAAAGGAGGCGGCGCCTGAAGCTGCTTTCCGGCAAAAAGGCTGATTTCCCTTAAGACCTGCGCCTCTGTAACCTTGACTTCGCTTCGTGAAAGAACCCTGCCTTCAATATCATACGTATCGGTCTCGATGCCCAGGAGCGCGGTGGCCAGGTATTCCTTTATTTCAGCCGAAAGGAAGCGGGAGAGCTTTGTAGCCTCGTTTAAGCACACCGGCAAAACGCCTGTCGCCAGTGGGTCAAGCGTACCGCTATGACCCGCCTTTCTCGCGCCGAGCTTCTTTTTGATCTTCTCCACTACTTTTGAAGAAGTCATTCCGGCAGGCTTATTTATCACCAGCACCCCGTCCATTATCCCTCTTTTATGTCGCGCACGATAAGGCTCCTGACATGTTCCAATTCTCCGGCAATCCGACAGGCAGCTGCATTCACATGACCGCCGCCCCCGTATTTCACCGCTATCCTCTCGACATCCTTCTTTCCTTTTGAACGCATGCTCACCTTGAATGTATTGTCGTCAATCTCCGTAAACAACAAGGCAACCTCTACGCCCTTTATCGCCCTGACAAAGTCGACGAAGTTCTCGGTATGTTCCTGTTTGGCGCCTGACTTCCTGAGCATTTCTCTGAAAACGACTATGGACCCGATCCTGCCGCCCCCTTCGAGTTCCAGAGTTTGAACGGCCGTGGTGAAGAGCCTGACCTTTGCCGGGGGATTTGACTCAAAGACCTGCTCGGCGATATGCGCCGGATCGGCGCCCGCCTTGACAAGCTCGCCGGCTATGGTCAGCGAATCCGCACCGGTATTTGAAAAATGAAACGATCCGGTGTCGGTCAGGATGGCCGTATACAGGTTAGCGGCTATTTCAGGGGTAATGTCCGCCTTGATCTCCTTAATAAGCTTGTACACCAGCTCGCCGGTGGAACTCGCCCGTGGATCAAGGATGCAGATATCCGAAAAATTGCCGTTTGTGACGTGATGGTCAATGCTGATCACATATTGTATAGCCGTGAGCCTCTCGGAGTTTTTTCCGATCCTATCAAAGTCGCTGCAGTCAAGCACAAACAGGGCATCATAATCTTCGGTTTTTCCAAAATCACGGGAGACAACGGCGGCTGCCGGAAGAAAGCGGTATATTTCCGGGACCCCGTCCTGGTTGTACACGGAAACATTCTTGCCCAAGCCCTTTAAAGCGAGATACAGGGCCAACTCCGAGCCGATAGCGTCCCCATCCGGCCTCACGTGAGAGGCGATCAGGAAGTTTCGGCAGCCGGCGATTATCTCACTTATTCGGGTCAGCATCTTCATTCTCGTCTTTTCGTATATCAGCCAGCAATTTCTCTATCCGGCTACCATATTCAAAAGATTTGTCGTAAACGAAAACCAAATCGGGCATGTATCTCAGGCTCACCCTCTTGCCCAGTTCTCTTTTCAGGAAACCGGCGGCCCTCTGAAGATGCTGCTCCGCTTCCGCTGCATTCAAATCAGATCCAAGCCTGACAAAATAGATCCTGGCAGTTCGCAGGTCACTCGACATTTTCACGTCCGTTACCGTAACCGGGCCTATCACAGGATCTCTGATTTCCTTGTGGAGAATGTCGGATAATTCGGCCTTGATGAGGTCCGAAACCCGGTCAGCGCGCTTGATCGCCAAATTAATACTCCCCCTCGGCCGCAATATCGGAATAATTTATAATCTCGAATTTAGAGGAAACGATTTCCGCCAGGTAAAGCTCGTCTATGAACCGGAGGGCCTTATCCATCTTGGAATTAATATAACTCTTGTCGTTGCCGACCATGCAGAACCCGATCCGGCCCTTCTTCCAATCATCGTTTTCCCCCACTTCGGCAATCGAGATGTTGAACTCGTTCTGAGTCCTCCTCAGGATGCTGCGCAGGATGCCCCTCTTGTCTTTCAAAGATCTGCTCTCGTGGATGTAGATCTCGATGAGACCCACACCCACCACCATTTCCGAGTTCTTCAACTGTGCTTACCGATTAAAGCTTGCGTTCTACTTCTTCCCGGGTATAGGCTTCAATCATGTCTCCCACTTTTATGTCATTGAAGCCCTCGATCCCTATGCCGCACTCCAGGCCGGAGACAACTTCCCGGACATCATCCTTAAACCGCCGCAGGGAAACTAGTTTGCCGTCGTAAACCATAACGCCATCACGGACGAGCCTCAGGTTCGAATCCCGGCTGATCTTACCTTCTGTAACGACGCTTCCGGCAATAGTCCCGACTTTGGGAACTTTAAAGATCTCTTTGACCTCGGCCCGGCCCTGGGAGATTTCCTTGTAAATCGGTTCGAGCAGGCCGACCATGGCATCCTTAACATCATTAATGACATTATAGATGATGTCGTAAAGCTTGATTTCGACCCCTTCGGCTTTCGCCAGTTCAATAACGCGAGAATCGGGTCGGACTTTGAAACCGATAATTACCGCATCCGATGCGGAAGCCAGAAGGACGTCTGTTTCCGTTATGGTCCCGATTGAACTGTGGATCACTTTCAGCCGGACATCGGAAGTGCTGAGCTTCTGAAGGGATTCAGAAAGGGCCTCGACTGAGCCCTGCACATCGGCTTTGATGACGACGTTGAGTTCTTTGGTGCCTTCCTTGATCCTCTCGTACAGCTGCTCAAGGGTCACCTTTGCGGATGCCGCCAGGTCTTTTTCCCGTTCCTTATTGATCCAGTATTCGCTGATGCTGCGCGCCCTCTTTTCATCTTCGACCGCGTTGAAATCGGTGCCCGCCTGCGGGACATTGGAAAATCCGATAACCTCAACAGGCATGGAAGGCCCGGCTTCCTTCATCCGGCCGCCCTTGTCGTTGAGCATTGCCCTGACTTTGCCGAATTCCGTTTTGCATACAAATATGTCGCCTTCTTTCAGGGTGCCCTCCTGGATAAGGACCGTCGCAACCGGGCCTCTTCCCTTGTCCAGCTTTGATTCAATTATGACACCCCTTGCCGGCCTGTCCGGATCGGCTTTCAATTCCATTACGTCGGCCTGCAACAGAATAAGTTCGAGCAGTTCCTCGATACCGGTTTTCTTTTTAGCGGATATCTGCGCAAAAAGCGTGTCGCCCCCCCATTCTTCTGAGATGAGGTTGTAGTCGGAAAGCTCCCTCATAATCCGCTCCGGATTGGCGCCGGGTTTATCTATCTTATTCACGGCTACTATGATGGGTACATTGGCCGCCTTGGCGTGATTAATTGCCTCAACCGTCTGCTCCATGACTCCGTCGTCCGCGGCAACTACGAGCACGACTATGTCCGTCACTCTTGCGCCTCTGGCCCTCATCGAGGTAAAGGCCTCGTGGCCGGGAGTGTCCAGAAACACAATGTCCCTGTTCTTGACATTGACATGGTAGGCGCCGATCGCCTGAGTTATGCCGCCCGCCTCGCCCTCAATCACGTTTGTCTGCCGTATCGCATCCAGCAGGGATGTCTTGCCGTGATCGACGTGCCCCATAACAGTGACCACTGGAGCCCGCGGCTGGAGGTTTTTCGAATCCGCCTCCTGGGCCGGAATCGCTTCTTCAACATCTACCGGCTCAATCTGATAACCGAAATCAGCCGCAATCAGGGTCGCGGTATCAATATCCAGGGACTGGTTTATCGATGCCATGATCCCCTGGGCTATGAGCTTAGATATCAAGTCGCCGGCTTTGACTCCCATGCTTTTCGCCAGTTCACTTACCCGGATTGATTCCTTTACCCTGATCCGCCTCTTGATTGCCTTGGGAGTGGTAATCTCTGTCTTCTTCATCCGGGTAATGGTGCCCTTTTTATCCTCTTTTAACCTGGCTGCCCTCTCGTCATCGCGTTCGCGTTCCCATTGCTGCCTGGTGTCTTTCTTGTCCACCAGTTTCTTGAAAAAGGTTTTCTTTTTGCCCGGCGCCTCTTCCATGACGACTTCGACCGGCTTCTTTCCCTTTTTCCAGCCTTTAACCACTCCGGGTTTGGCCGGCTTTTCCGTTTTGGGGGCTGTTACTTCCTTTACGACTCTGGGAGCAGAAGGAACTGCGGAAGCTCCGGAGGCTGCAGGGGCCTTCTTTTCCCGAGCAGGCTCGATTACCGGCCTTGCAGCCGCAGGTTTCTTTTCCTCTGAAACTACGGCAGGCTCTTTCTTCGGCTGAGGCTCGATTGCCTTCACTGCTGCTGCCGGGGCTGGTTCCTTTTCGGGAGCTTTGATTTCCGGCGTTTCGATCACTTCCGGTTTCTTGAGCTCTTCTTTATTCTCCGGAGCTGCGGGTGCAGGCTCTTGAGCTCCCTCAACAGGGCTTTCCTCCTCTATTGCCGCCTGAGACTCCTCGGCGGGAGTCCTCACAGCCCTTCGCCTGATGACAGTTGACTTGACCCGCGTTTCCTCCATTTCATGAGGCTGCTCGCTGCTCCGGAATTCCCGTTTTATTTTATCGACCTCGCCGTCTTCCATGGAGCTTGTCGGCTTTTTGTTTTTAATGCCAAGCTTATCCAGACGAGCCAATAAATCCTTGTTTTCGACTCCCAGCTCTCTGGCCAGCTCATAAACTCTTGTCTTCGACATTATTTACTCCTCGTTTTCTCTCGGGCTCAAGTTCCACAGCTTGTCATCATGCATTTCCGCCCCCCGGCTCTCCGGCCAGGATCCGACCCGCTTCATCAATCCAGTTCTGAGCAGCTTTTTCATCAACGCCGGGAACCGCCGTCAGCGATCCGGCATCAGCCGAAGCTATTGTGGAGATGCTTTTAAAGCCTTCCTTGAAAAGGCGTTCGGCAAGGCCTTCGTCCACACCCTGCAGCTTCATGAGCTCCTTGTAGCCGTTTTCCGATTGGGAAGTGACCATGGACTCGCTCTTTACATCTATCTTCCACCCCGTCAGCCGCGCCGCCAGCCTCACATTCTGACCGTTCTTGCCTATTGCAAGGGACAGCTGATCATCGGGGACAATGACCTCAATCGAGTGATTATCGTCATATATAAGGACCCTGTCCACTTTAGCCGGTGATATTGCACTGCAGACAAATTTCACAGGATCATCTGAATATGGGACAATATCGATCCTTTCCCCTTTGAGTTCCTGGACTACGCTCTGAACCCTTGAACCTCTCATGCCGACACAGGCTCCGACCGGATCAATATCCTTGTCTTTCGTACGCACGGCGATTTTTGAGCGGTTCCCCGGTTCCCGGGCGACATTGACTATTTCTATAAGACCTTCCGATATCTCCGGGACCTCCATTTCGAACAGGGAGCGCAGGAAACCCGGGTGGGTCCTGGATAACACAATCTGGGGTCCCTTGGATATCCGTTTGACATCGTAAACGTATGCCCTGATGCGCTCGCCCCTTTTAAAAGATTCCCTGTGGATCTGCTCGGATACGGGGATTATCCCCTCCGTCCGGCCCAGGTTGACAATAATGTTCCCGCCGTCAAACCTCTGAACAAAGCCGTTTAGTAACTGGCCCTTCTTGTCTTTGTACTCATCAAAGATGTTGTCTCTTTCGGCATCCTTGACTTTCTGGATGATGATCTGTTTTGCTGTCTGGGCCGCTATCCTCCCAAAGGTGCTCGTTTCTATTTTAATTCCCAGGCTGTCCCCCAGCTGCGCTTCTTCATCAAGGCTGTTCTTTGCATAATTCAGGGACACCTGCGTCTCGTTGTCGACGACCTTATCGACCACCGTCTTGAACTGAAATACTTCTATCTCTCCAGCCTCTTCATTATAACGAGCTTCGATATCGGCATTGAGCCCCAGCTTCTTTTTGGCAGCGGTAAGCATTGCGGTCTCCAGGGCTTCAATAATGATCTGCTTGTTGATTCCCTTGTCTTTTCCCATCTGCTCTATCAAACGCTTGAGTTCTGGAAACATATATCCTCCAAATTACCGGAAAGGCCCCGGTCAAATTTCATATTCTAGATTTGCCTTAAAGATATTATCTTTGGGCAGACGGTAAAGTTTTCCATCTGACTCGAGGACGACAATGGCGCCGCCCTCTTCTTTGATATAATCAATCAGAATGCCCTTGAAATTTCTCGACCCCTCATATTTTTCTTTCAACCTGATTTTGACTCGGGAACCTTTGAACTGAAGAAAATCCTTTTCGCGAGTCAGCGGCCGGTCAAGTCCGGGAGAGGATACCTCAAGATTGTAGGGCCCGGGTGGAATATCGTTGACATCGAGGATATCTCCGATCAGCCTGCTCATGCTTGCGCAATCCTCCAGGGTGATCCCGCCCTCCCTGTCCAGATAGAGCCTGATTAACCACCGCGAGCCCATGCGCGCACATTCCACGTCCACAAGTTCGATGCCTTCTCTTTCAAGAGCTGGCTCGATCAGGGCAAAAATATTTTCTCGCGTTGGTTTCAAACCAGAAGCCGGCTTCTATTTTAAAATAAAAAAGTGGGCAAAAATGGCCCACTCTCGTCTAAATCAGAATGAATTGGGGGATATTTATCAAAAATTCAAGCTATTTGCAAGAAGAATAACAGCCGAATACTACCTTGCCGATTTCGCCTGAGGAGCGAATCTTAACAGCCTGTGAATTTTAAAATGGAGCGGGCGAAGGGAATCGAACCCTCGACTTTCAGCTTGGGAAGCTGACATTCTACCGCTGAATTACGCCCGCCCTGAATACCCTGGGAAACAATACAAAATTATTCAATAGGCTTTTTTTGTCAAGGTTTTTTTGTGAACCGGGCTTGCACAGACAAAGCATGGGCTTCCAGGCCTTCCAGGGTCGCCAGTTTGACCGCCCCGGAAGCATGTTTCTTCAAGGCAGTTCTGGAAAAAGATATCAGGCTTGTCCTCTTGACAAAGTCATATACGCCCAGCGGCGAGGAGAATCGCGCGCTGCCGCCGGTAGGCAGTACGTGGCTGGGGCCGGCCAGGTAATCGCCTATTGCTTCCGGCGTGAATCTTCCCGAAAAAATGGCTCCGGCATTTTCAATCCTGGGAATCAATTTTTCCGGCCGGGCCACCATAAGCTCCAGATGCTCCGGAGAGATCATTTCTGCAATTTCAACCGCCTCTTCCAGGGATCTGGTGATCGCTGTCAGCCCGAAGTCCCTGATCGATTTGGCTGCAATGGATTTTCGCGAGAGCCGGGCAAGCCGGAGTTTCAATTGCCTGGCCGTCTGCTCGGCAATGGACTCGTCAGGAGTAAGCAGGACGGCGCTTGCCATCCGGTCATGTTCGGCCTGGGAGAGGAGATCCGCCGCGATCATTTCCGGTTCGGCGCTTTCATCGGCTATGATGCAAACTTCGCTGGGCCCGGCAATCATATCTATCCCGACCTGTCCGAAAACCATCTTTTTGGCAACAGCAACAAAAGCATTTCCTGGTCCCACAATCTTGTCCACCCTGGGAACAGATTGCGTCCCGTAGGCCAGTGCCGCAACAGCCTGGGCGCCTCCGATTTTGAAAATCCGGCCAACTCCGGAAATGTGGGCAGCCGCAATTATAATCGGGGCGATTTTCCCCTTTCTCGCCGGAGTTGTCAGGATCACATCATTCACCCCTGCAACTTTAGCGGGAATCGCCGTCATCAGGACTGTCGAGGGATATGATGCCAAGCCTCCCGGACAGTATATCCCCACCCGTTGCAGGGGTCTCACCAATTGGCCCAATATGATTCCCCGCTCTTCCGAATAGCGCCAAGGTCCGGAAACCTGCTTTTGGTGGAACGCCTCGATCCTCTTTGCCGCAGCCGAGAGCAGATCCAGGTCGTCGGCTGGAACAGCTTTTAAATATTCTTGTTTCTCCTTACGGGAAACCTCGCATGTTTGCGAAGTAAGCTCAACACCGTCGAGTTTCCGCGTATATTTGAATACGGCGGCATCCCCGTTACGGGCAACGTCCGAGATGATCCGCGCTACTGTCTTGCCGACACCGGTATCTTCAAAATCCCCTCTTTTGAGAATTTTATTCAAAAGGCGGTGAAAATTTCCATCTGATGATCTGACTATCCTCATTCCCTGACCCTGCTGATCCTGGCCCCCAGGCCGGATAATTTCTTTTCGATCTGTTCGTAACCGCGGTCTATATGGTAAACTCTCGAGAGGTCGGTCCTCCCCCGGGCGGCAAGTCCCGCCAGGATCAGAGAAGCCGAAGCCCTCAAGTCCGTTGCCATCACCGGAGCGCCCCGGAGGCCGGCCACGCCTTTGACCACTGCATTTCCGCCCTGGACCTTGATGTCCGCCCCCATCCTCTGGAGCTCGCTGACATGCATGAACCGGTTCTCGAAGACGGTTTCACTGATAAGGCTCGAGCCCTGAGCCAACGTGAGATAAGACATTATCTGCGCCTGGAGGTCTGTCGGGAAGCCCGGGTACGGGAGAGTCATTATATCAACGCTTCGGATCTCTTTATTTCCGACCGCCCGAAGCCCCTCGTCTACAGCGGTTATCTCCATTCCGGCATCACTCAGCTTTTTGATCAGCGCGTCAAGATGTCCCGGCACGCAGCCCCTTACAATCACATCTCCGGCCGTGATGCCGGCGGCAATTATAAATGTGCCCGCCTCGATCCTGTCGGGTATAATATCCGCTTCAACGGAGTGCAATTTACTAACTCCATCAATCCGGATCACGTCGGTTCCGGCCCCGCTGACCCTGGCGCCCATTCCGTTCAAAACCTCGGCGAGATTGATGATTTCCGGTTCCTTGGCGGCATTTTCAAGAATGGTTTCTCCTTCCGCCAGGCAAGCAGCCATCATTATGTTTTCCGTCCCGGTCACCGTGGAAATATCGAAGTATATTTTTGCCCCCTTGAGCCGTTTTGCCCTGGCTTCAAGATAGCCGCCCGCCAGTGTTATTTCCGCTCCCATGCTTTCAAGGGCTTTTATATGAAGGTTTACAGGCCGCGCTCCGATTGCGCAGCCGCCGGGAAGCGACACCCTGGCCTGTCCCAGCCTGGCCACCAGTGGCCCGAGCACCAGTATTGAGGCCCTCATTGTTTTCACAAGTTCGTAAGGGGCTTCGCAACACGTGATATTCTCCGAATTGATCCGGATGGTGCCGGGCGATTCGGTCCGGCAGCGGGCACCCATGTGGTTCAGCAGTTTTTTTATGGTTTTTATGTC